>NZ_CALPTI020000001.1:0-271161 GCF_943326455.1 Limnohabitans sp. Rim8 | reverse complement strand
TGTCTGGGTGAAGGCGAAGTGATCGCCGACATCCAAGTCGTGTCCACCGGCTCTTTGGGTCTGGACATCGCTCTGGGCGTGGGCGGTCTGCCCCGTGGCCGCGTGATCGAGATCTACGGCCCTGAGTCTTCTGGCAAAACCACCCTCACCTTGCAAGTCATATCCGAAATGCAGCGCTTGGGCGGCACCTGCGCCTTTGTCGATGCCGAGCACGCGCTGGACGTGCAATACGCCCAAAACCTGGGCGTCAACCTGCAAGAGCTGCTGGTCAGCCAGCCCGACACCGGCGAGCAAGCCCTGGAAATCGTAGACAGCCTGGTGCGTTCCGGCGCAGTGGACCTGGTTGTCATCGACTCGGTGGCCGCCTTGACCCCCAAGGCCGAAATTGAAGGCGATATGGGCGACAGCCTGCCCGGCTTGCAAGCACGCTTGATGAGCCAAGCCCTGCGCAAATTGACCGCCACCATCAAGAAGACCAATTGCACCGTGATCTTCATCAACCAAATCCGCATGAAGATCGGCGTGATGTTCGGCAGCCCCGAAACCACCACAGGCGGTAACGCGCTCAAGTTCTACGCCTCTGTGCGCCTCGATATCCGCCGCACCGGGACCATCAAAAAGGGTGACGACGCCATCGGCAACGAGACCAAGGTCAAGGTGGTCAAAAACAAAGTCGCCCCACCCTTCAAAACGGCCGAGTTCGACATCCTGTTTGGCGAGGGCATCAGCCGCGAAGGCGAGGTCATCGACATGGGGGTGACCGCCAAGATCGTCGACAAATCGGGTGCTTGGTACGCCTACCAGGGCGAAAAAATCGGCCAAGGCCGGGACAACGCGCGCGAATTTTTGCGTGAAAACCCAGCCTTGGCCCGCGAGATCGAGAACAAAGTGCGCGAATCGTTGGGCATCCGCTTGTTGGAGTCGGCCATTGCCGAACCCAAAGGCGACTGAACGGCGAGAGACCTTGAACAAGCCCGGACTCCAACCTTCGCTCAAAGGCCGCGCCCTGCGGCTTTTGAGCCAGCGCGAACACTCGCGCTCAGAGCTGGAGCGCAAGCTGTCACAGTACGAGGAAGTCCCCGGCGAACTGGCCAAAGCGCTGGACGAATTGCAAGCGCGGGACTTCATCAACGACGGCCGGGCTGTGGACTCGGTGGTCAATCGCCGCTCAGGCAAATTGGGCAGCGCCCGCATCAAACAAGAATTGGCCGCCAAAGGCTTGAGTGGCGAAGCCGTGGCCGAGGCCATGGCAGACCTGAAAGACTCCGAACTGAGCAGGGCGCAAGAAGTTTGGCAAAAAAAATTTGGCTGTGCGCCGCAAGATCCGCAGGCGCGGGCCAAACAAATGCGCTTTTTGCTCAGCCGCGGCTTCAACGCCGAAGTGGTCAGACGCACCGTGCCCGGCACCGAGTGAGCACCTGCACCGGCAGGGCACAAGCGCTTATTCCGCTGACTCGACTTGGCGTGGTGGATGTTTGCTCTTGAGCTCAGGGCTTCAAGTCGAGTGGCACTTGGGCATCGGCCGCCACCTTGGCCCAATGGCGCTCTTCAGCGGCCCGCTCGGCGTACCGGTTGAAACGCCAAGAAGTCCCGTCGACGGTGATGCGGCGCCAAATGGCACGCTTTTCACCCGGGCTCAACTCGATCCACATCTGCACCTCTTCAAAACTGCGCCCACAGCCCTTGCAGGTCTCATCACCTTGGCTGGTGGAACAGATGGCAATACAAGGCGTATCGGGGGTACTGGCATACCAGTCTTGCCAGGCTTGTGCAGCGGCCATGGGCAAGCTGAACTCGTCCGCCAAGTCCTGCCGGTGGTACACCATCAGGCCATACACCTCGGCCAAGGCGCGCAACTCTTGGGGCAGCGCCACCCCGTCCGCAGAAGGATTTTTGCTGCGCCAATGGTTGATGGCAGCTTCGATGTCGGTGATGTGGATGCCGGCCATGGTGGGGAGCTGATGTGGGGAGCGCGATCATAGCCCCAATGGCTGTGTTCAGCGCCCGTGGGCTTGCAACCCCCGCAAGCGCTCTCGGGCATAGCGCAAGCGAACGTCCACAATCGACGCTTCAATGTGCTCCCCTGGCTGCAATCGGCCTTTCAGGGCCACTTCTTGTGCCGCCCGAAAACGGTCAACGGCACCTGACCAATCGAGCCGGGCAGCTTGGGCCTCTCCGGCTGCCCGTAAAGAAGCCAAGGCCTGCCCTTGACCGGACAACAAACCTGACAAGCGGTCCCAAGCTTGCGCATCCAGTGGCGTTTGCTGAACCACTTGGCGCAATTGTGTCTTGACCGTCGACACCCAAGCGTGTTCTGGTAAACGCTGCAAAACCTGCGCCAGCAGCATCAGCTCGGGACGCTGCCAGGTTTGCATGCCCACCTCAGGCGCCAACAACTGCGCCGCCAAAGCCGGGTTGTCTTGACGTTCCGCCACCTCGGCCTGCAACAAACGCCACCACCGAAAAGCCGCCGCGTGCGAAGGCAGGTGCCTTTGCGACTGAAGCAGTGCGCCCAAGGCCTGCAAGTTGCGCTGAGTGGCCGCACCATCACGCAACAACAAATGGGACAAACAGGCCGCATACAGGGCTGCCGCTTGATCTGCAGGCGACGCAGTTGCAGTCAAGGATGCAGGCCCCTGAGTCCAGGCCTTCAGGGCATCCGGACTGTTTTGCGACAACACGCGGGCTCGGGCCGCCATCATGGCGTGAGACATGTCCGGCAAAGGCTTGGGTCCCACCACATTCAACTGTTGGCGTGCCTGCATGTCGGCCATGCGTTCGGTCGTCAAAGGGTGGCTGCGAAGGTAAGGAAATGCACCGCTGTCGTTCAAACCCGAAGCTTGCTGCAGCTTGCCAAACATGCTGACAAAGCCGCCAGGGTCATAGCCCGCATCGACCAAGATGCCGTAACCCACCCGATCGGCCTCCCGCTCCATGTCGCGGGTGTAGCTCAGTTGGTTTTGAATCACTGCAGCCGGACCACCCACAATCAGGGCTTGCGCAGCCTGAGGGCTTTTGCTGGCCGCCAAAGCCCCCAAAATCATCGACCCCACCAAAAAAGGCGTCATCTTGGACTGGTCGCTCATACCGCGTGCAATGTGCCGCTGCGTGACATGGCTCAGCTCATGCGCCAGCACTGACGCCAGCTCATCGGCCGTACTGACCACGGCCATCAGCCCCAAATGCACACCCAGGTACCCTCCCGGCAAAGCAAACGCATTCACGGACCGGTCTCGGCCCAACAAAATGCGCCAAGCAAAGCGCTCTTGCAGCTCAGGCGATAACTCACCGCGTGCCACGGCCGCCCGCACCAAGGGCGTCCACAGCTGCTGGACGTACTCGTCCAGCACCGCGTCTTCCAGATAATCCGGGTCACGGAACAGTTCTCGCGCAATGCGATCGCCCAACTGGCGCTCGGCACTCAAGGAAATGCTTTCGCCATCGCCCAAAGCAGGCAGACCTGTGGTTTGCGCTTGAGAGGCACCCGCGCTCAAGCCGATGGTCAAAGCCATTCCAAGAGCCCACTGAAGTCGACGGTCTGAGCGTTTCAAAGCAATCCATGTCATTGGCAAGCCCCGTATGATGCACGCTTGTTAAAAATCTGTCGTCCACCCAGAAAATCACGCGCATGACCCAAGATGTCCTGACCCACTTTGACGCCCAAGGCCAAGCCCATATGGTCGACGTTGGCAACAAAGCCAGCACCCGCCGAGTGGCCATTGCCCGTGGCGTGATCAACATGCTGCCCGCCACCTTGGCCTTGATCACCTCCGGCTCTGCCAAAAAAGGGGACGTATTGGGGATCGCCCGCATCGCGGGTATCCAAGGCGCCAAAAAAACCAGCGATCTGATTCCCTTGTGCCACCCCATTGGGCTCACACGGGTGGCTGTAGAGTTTGAAGTTCAAGCCGACACATCCAGTGTAGCCTGCACCGCCACCGCTGAAGTCAATGGCCAGACCGGTGTCGAGATGGAGGCCCTGACCGCCGTGCAAGTCGCCCTGCTCACCATTTACGACATGTGCAAAGCCGTGGACCGGGGCATGGTCATCACCGACGTGAAGCTGCTGGAAAAGCACGGTGGTAAATCAGGGAGCTTCGTCGCGCCTGGCTGAAGCGACCCCCGACACGACGGCACCCTGGCGTGACACTCTTTCACTTACCTACCGCTTATTTCATTGCCGGGGTCTTGTTCATGGCCATGCCGTCGGCCTTGTGGTTGTTGCTGCGCCAATTGCCAGCGCGCGGCTTGGCTTTGTGGAGCGCCGGCGGCTTGGTTTTTGGCCTGGGATTGATGCTGCTGGGCTCCAGAAGCGTGCTGCCCGAATGGATGACATACGGCCTGGCCAATGGCCTGGTGTTTTCGGGCACGGCTCTGTGGGTTTTGGCCTTGCGGCGCAAATTGGGCCGCCCCATGTGGGTTTTGGGCTTGGTTCTGTTCAATCTGGTTTTCTGTCTTGTCTACGCGGTGTTCAGCTCCTGGTGGGTCAATCCCACCTGGCGCTTTCTTTGGAGCACCAGCATGGTTTGCGGCATGCTGTTCTGGGTGGCTGGCTTGGCCCGAGAACTGGGGCGGCGCCGCAAAAGCTTCAGCGCCCAAGTGGTGGCCCTGGTGTACATGGCGCTGGGCATACTGATGTCGTTCAGGGCCATCAGCGTCTTACTGGGTCTGACGCAACCGGGGGCCTTGAGTGCCGATGTCTTATCGATGCTGGTCATCACCATGGGCGTGCTGACCTCGGTGGTGGGCAACATCGGGTTTTTAGGCATCGTCATGGAGCGTGTGAATCGCCAATCGCTGGCTTCCGCCAAAGAACAAGCCCGCCAAGAGGAAGCCTCGCGCTTGCTGCGGCAGATCTCTCAACTGGAGCGGCAACGCAGCTTGGGGCAAATGGCCGCCTCACTGGGCCACGAGTTGAGCCAGCCCCTGACCAACCTGCACTTGATCATTGACCGCATGGCCATCGCGCAAGAAAGCCAGGTTGGCCGATCGCTGGCGGATGACCTGCAGGCCTTGCAGCGCAACACCCAAAAGGCCACCGACATCCTGCACCGGATCCGGACCTTCATCCGCACCCAGGACATCCAATTTGAACCGGTCGAATTGGGCCAAGTCATCGCCGATGTGAACAACTTGATCCACGATGGGTCTTTCAACGAGTCGGTGCACATCCAGGTGACCCTGCCCACAGAAAAGGCATGGGTGCTGGGGGATGCGGTTCAGTTGTCCCAAATTTTGCTGAACGTTTTGCGCAACGCCATTGAGGCCACGCATGGGCAGCCAGATCGGCGCATCCACATCACCGTCCGGCGCGAGAAAACCTCGCTCGTCTTGGAGGTGGTGGACAACGGCCCCGGCATGACGCCGGACGTGCTGGCGCAGGTCGCGACCCCGTTTTTCAGCACCAAACCCGATGGCCTGGGGGTGGGGCTGTCCATCGCCCAATCGATTGCCAAACAACACCGGGGCCGCTTGCACATGGACAACGACCCTGACGGCGGGGCCAGAGTCTGTCTTCAATTGCCCGAGTGGCTACCCCACCAGGCAGGCTGACAAGTGCCCGGCGGGCTGGTCATTCGGCCTTGATGTTGGCCGATTTGACGACCGCTGCATAGCGCGACAAATCGCGCGACATGTCGCGGCCAAACTTCTCAGGGCCACCGGGGCTGGCGGTGATGCCCAAGGTCACAAGACGCTCACGCACGGCTGGATCGTTCAGCACCGCGTTCAACTCGTTGTTGAGCCTCTCCACGATGGCCCGAGGTGTTTTGGCTGGGGCCAGCAAGCCCACCCAGGAGTTGATGTCGAAATCGGTCAAGCCCGCTTCAATGAATGTGGGCACATCCGGCAAAGACGGTGCACGCTGGGCGCTGGACACGGCCACCGCATGCAGCTTGCCAGACTTGACGTGCGGAAAAGCACCTGCCACGGCGGTGTAAACCAAGGGAATGTTGCCACCCAGCACATCTGTCAAAGCCTGACCACCGCCTTTGTAGGGAATATGGACCAAGTTGGCACCGGTGCGCTGCTTGAGCAATTCACCCGCGATGTGCGGCGTGCCGCCGGTGCCCGAAGTGCCATAAGACAAGCCACCCGACTGGGTTTTGGACAGGGCAATCACTTCCTGCAGCGTCTTGGCCTTCACGCCGGGGTGCGACACCAAAATCAAAATGGCATCGCCGATTTTGCCAATCGGGGCAAAATCTTTGGCCGTGTCAAAACCCACCTTGGGGAACACATGGGGGTTGATCACCATGGTGCCATCAAAGCCCAGCAGCAAGGTGTATCCATCGGGTTCGGCCGCGGCCACCATTTGCGTGCCGATGTTGCCCGAGGCACCGGGCTTGTTGTCAACCACCACCTGCTGGCCCAGCCGCTTTGACAACTGCTCAGCGATCAGGCGACCGCTGGTGTCGGTCACACCACCGACCGCAAAGGGCACCACCAAGCGAATCGGTTTGGCGGGGTAGGCCGCTTGGCCAGCGGCCGTGGTGACGCTGAGCGCCAAGCCGCCGCAAGTCGCCGCCATCAAAGCCGTGCTCAGCGTGGTTTTGAGCCACTGACGGCGAAGTGGGGTCACAGTTTTATTCATGCAGGTCTCCTGGTCGTTTTTAAAAATAGCTTTGGGGACTGACGTTCAGTCGTTTTCAGCGTAACGCTTTTCAAAAGCCCACACGTCTTCAAAACCCATGAGTTGGGTCAGGTCGGCAAAGTCATACAAAGGCGTGCTGCCCTTCGCCGATGAGCCCGTGTCCTTGAACTGCTGGTAAACCTGCGTCATGGCCTGCACACCGGCCAGCAAGGCCGTCACCGGAAAGATGGCCAACTTGTAGCCCAAGGCTTCCAACTCGGGGCGGGTCAGCACCGGGGTGCGGCCTTTTTCAACCATGTTGGCCACCAAGGGCACGTCCAAGCTTTGGCCGATGCGGCGCATCTCTTCTTCGGACTCGGGCGACTCGACAAACAAAATGTCAGCCCCCGCTTTGGCATAAGCCTCGGCGCGGCGCAGGGCTTCGTCCAGGCCCAATGTGGTGCGGGCGTCGGTGCGGGCGATGATCAAAAAATCTTTGGATTCGCGCGAGTCCACTGCCACCTGAATTTTGCGCACCATGTCGGCCATGGGGATGACACGGCGGCCCGGCGTGTGACCGCATTTTTTGGGGAACTCCTGGTCTTCGAGCTGGATAGCGCAAGCACCTGCGGCTTCGTAGCCCCGGATGGTGTGGCGCATGTTGAGCAGGCCGCCGTAGCCGGTGTCGGCGTCGGCAATCAGCGGGGTGCGGGCCATGCCCGCCATGGCCGTGACGCGCCCCACCATGTCGCTGTAAGTGGCCAAGCCTGCATCGGGCAAGCCCATGTGCGAGGCCACGGTGCCGTAGCCGGTCATGTACAGCGCATCAAAGCCAAAACTGTCGGCCAGGCGCAATGACACCATGTCGAACACGCCGGGGGCGACCACCAGGCCAGGTTGCTTCAAACGCGCACACAGCGCAGAGGTTTTATTGTTCATGACACCAGGCACTTGCAAGAGTGATTAAATGGACAGATTCAGAACATTGATTTCATCAGAAGAGCCCCTCATGGACCTGCACCTAAGCGACAAGCACATCCTCATCACCGGCGGCAGCAAAGGCATTGGCCTGGCTTGTGCGCAGGGCTTTTTGGCCGAAGGCGCCCGCGTGAGCTTGGTCTCGCGCGACAGCGCCAACCTGGCGCGGGCACAACAGCAACTGCTGGCAACCTGCCCCGGCGCACGCGTCCACACCGTGGCCGCCAATTTGCGCGACGCATCGGCTGCACTCGCGGCCCTGGACTCAGCCGAAACCGCATTCGGTCCGGTCGACGTGTTGGTCAACTCGGCCGGCGCGGCCAAGCGCACCCCAGCCCCCGAACTCACGCCCGAGGCTTATGCCGATGCGATGCAGGCCAAGTACTTCACCTATGTCCACATGATCACACCGACCATCCACCGAATGGCTGCACGCGGTCAGGGCGCGGTGGTCAACGTGGTGGGCAATGGCGGCAAAGTGGCCAGCCCGATCCACCTGCCCGGTGGCGCGGCCAATGCGGCGCTGATGCTGGTGAGCGCCGGTCTGGCCGCCGCCTACGGCGCGCAAGGCATCCGAGTGAACGCGGTCAATCCAGGCCTGACCTTGACCGACCGCCTGCACGAAGGCTTTGCGGCCGATGCCCGCTTGAAGGGGCTGAGTCCCGACGAAGTCATGGCGCAATCGGTGGCCAAAATACCGCTGGGCCGCCTGGCCGATCCCGAAGAAATCGCCAACGCGGTTCTGTTTTTGGCATCCAGCAAAGCCAGCTATGTCACCGGCATTTGCATGAGCATGGACGGGGCTTTGAACCCGATGGTTGTATGAAAATTTTGACCGCAAGCCGAAGCCTGGCACTGGCATGGGCCTGTGTGCTCAGCATGCCGGCGCAAGCCGAGCTGCCTCCCCTGAAAACCGTGGCTGCGGTGGATGTGCCCCGCTACATGGGCACATGGCACGAAATCGCCAAATACCCCAACTGGTTTCAAAGAAAGTGCGCCAGCAGCACGCAGGCCAACTACAGCCTGCAGCCGCAAGGTCAACTTCAGGTGCTCAACCGCTGCAAAACAGCCAAGGGCGAGTGGACCGAAGCCTTGGGGGCCGCACGGCAAATCGGCGGGCCGACATCGGCTCAGCTGAAGGTGCGTTTTGCCCCAGCGTGGCTGTCCTTCATTCCCATGGTCTGGGGCGATTACTGGATCATCGATCTGGACGCCGATTACCAATGGGTGGTCGTGAGCGAACCCAAGCGCGACTATTTGTGGATCTTGTCACGCACACCCCAAATGCCTGCCGCCACGTACCAAGGCTTGCTGGCCAAGCTGGACAAGCTGGGCTTTGACCTGAAACGGATTGAAGCCAGCCAGCCTTGAGGACGTCTGGCTGGGATGGGGCTCAATGCGCCGCTTCGGCCAAGCGCACCTGGTTGGCCTCGCTGGTTTGCAGCCAGCCTTGGCTCGCAGCATCTTGGGCCAGTTGAGCGATCAAGGCGCGGGCGTCTGCATTGACCATGGCCACGGGTTGCAAGCGCAAAGCCGCATCTGAAAAGTGGTGCACCACTTCGGCCACGTCATTGGCGTCCAGCGCCGAAGGCTTGAAAACCGGCGTGCAACGCACCTTTTGGCCCAGCGCCCGGTAAAACACCGCCGCCAAATGGGCCGATGCACCGTACACGCTGCGCAGCTGGCCTGCCGCCGTGACACGCAGGGTGTAGCCATACTTGCCCTTGACGCATTCGGCCTCGGTGATGTCTTTCAAAGCAAAGTGGTGCACCAAGTTGCCCGTGTCGCTTTCTGAGACCAACAACTGCTGATCGGTCAACAACCACAGGCCACGCCCTGCCAGCACGACACGGCCCAATACATACGCCAAAACCCGCTCGGTGGGCTGGATGTGGTCACGCATTTGGTCCACATCGGCTTGCTTGAGCAACTGAGAACCATAAGGATTTTGACCCTCGATCAAGAGTTCGCTCAGTTCATTGCCATTCTTCAAAAAATCCAGCCAAGCCATCGGGTGTCTCCAAATTAAGGTGCGCATGTTCGTGCATGACCCGACATCCAAGCCGGGTTCACTCTGAATGGTCCTGATAGACACATGGTTATTGGTCACCGCCAAAGACCCAAACCCAGCCTGAGCCCACGGCCTTTCAGGGTGGCCGTGCAATCCATGGCGCAGTACCACACACTGGCAGCTCTTTGAGTACCCATGGGCCCATGACACCACCTTCTTTGATCCAGGCGCTCTTGACGGCCGTACAGCCTTCAACCGCCAACCCGGCGCCAGCGCGGTGCAGCTTAGGCTCTCACATGGCTGAGCGGGTGCGCGCGCACCTGTCGGCGCAGCTCAAAGAGCAGCTGGGTCAGCGCGTGCGGTCCATGACCGGGGCCACAGGGGATGCACGGGACTTTTTAGAGCCCGCAGGCGACCCTGGCTTGTTCGGTCCGGACTCGGCGGCTTGGCAGGTGCACGCGCACTTTGTGGCCATGATGACCGGAGGCTTGTCATCGCTGATGTTGCAAGCGCTGCACCCGCAGGCTTTGGGCGCCGTGTGGGACCACTCGCGTTTTCGCACCCAACTGCAGGCGCGGCTGGGACGCACAGCCTTGTTTGTGGCCACCACCACCTATGGCGGCACGGCTGCGGCTTTGCAAAGCATCGAGCGGGTCAACCGCATCCACGCCCAAATTCGTGGCCAGTTGCCAGACGGCACGCCCTACGTGGCCAACGACCCCGAACTGATCAGATGGGTCCACTTGGGTGAAACCACCAGTTTTTTGCGGGCCTACCAAGACCTGTCGCTGCAGCCCCTGAGCGCAAACCGGCAGGACCAATACTTTGCAGAAATGGCTCAGGTGGGTCACCGCCTGGGTGCACATGGCTTGCCCATGAGCCGACACCAAGCCTTGACGCAGTTGCAAGACTTTCGCCCGCAATTGCGGGCCGACGAACGCACACGCGAAACACTGCACCTGATTGAGAACTACCCCTGCGAGCCCCTGGATCGACCTTTGGTCACACTGATCGTGCGCGCCGCCTTGCAGATGCTGCCCGACTGGGCGCTGGACATGCTGGAGCGCGAACGCCGCTGCTCACTGGAACAAACCGCTGTGCGCACCGCCCTGCAAGGCATGGGCGCCTCGCTGGCCTGGGCCTTTGCCGACACGGGTGTGGCCGCTCGCGCCCACCAACGGATGCAGGCGCCGCCATAGGCCGCGGGTTAACACTGGGACAGCCGCGGTCGATGCAACCGTCACGGGCGCTGAATCGTCTCCAGGTATTTGAGCAAAGACACAATGCGGTTGCGCGCCGACCATTCGGCAATGGTGGCCGAATCCCCCGGTTGCGTCATGGCGCGGGCCTTGAATTCTTGGCCCCACACCGGCATTTCACGCGATCCGTGGGGCCCGCCATCGCCCGACCAACGGCCATCGATCACCTCCCACATCAGCTCTTGCGGGAACTTGCCGCCATGCCTTTGGGTGATGGTCGTCAAATCTGAAGGTGGCTTGACCAGGAAAGACTGCACCGGACCATCGCCTCGGCCAGAATGGCCATGGCAACTGGCACAGTTGTCTTTGAAATCGGCCCTGCCCAAACCCACCGATGTTTGTGCCCATGACGATGCGGTGACGCTGAGCAAGCTGGCCACGACGCAGTGACAAATGTTTTGTTTGTTCATACAGGCTCCTGTTGTTTTGCAAGAGCCAGATCATCCAAAAACTCAGGGTTTCAGTCTGTGCGATGGCGCACCAAATGGGTCTGAAAATCAAAATCCCCCAGCCCTGTCTAGGCCGTTCAATTCAGGGTACCGCCCGTTTGCCTCAAGTCGCTCAGGCCCTGCTGTCGGTGGGCCACCAAAAGCGTCAAGGCCTGCCGCACCCCGGCCACTTGCAGGCTCGCGGGCCAACTGGGTAAGCTCGGGCCAGGCCAGTGGGCGGCCTGCTCTGGTAACAGGGGCAGGTGCATGAAGCCGCTGTGTACACCTTGACCCGCCAAAGCGTGTTGCAAACCATAAAACACCTGGTTGCACACAAAAGTGCCTGCCGTTTGGGACACCGAAGCCTGGAAACCACTCGCACGCAAACCGGCCACCAGAGACTTGATGGGCAAAGTGCTGAAGTACGCCGCAGGGCTACCTGCGATCACCGGCATGTCAATCGGCTGCGCCCCGGCGTTGTCGGGGATGCGCGCATCCATCACATTGATGGCCACACGCTCCACCGACAAATCACACCGTCCCTCCGCCTGCCCCAGCGCCAGCACGATGTCGGGTGTGTGCTGCGTCAGCGCTTGCTGCAAAGCGGGCAGGGCTTGGTCAAACACGCAGGGCAGCTGAGCCGCGGTAACCTGAGCACCTTGCGAACCTGGCAATGGCAGACCGTGCAAGGCACGCGCCACCTCCCAAGACGGGTTGAGGCTTTGACCGCCAAAGGGCTCGAAGCCGGTGAGCAGGATGCGCATCAAGGATGCGCCTGTCAGGCGTTGAAGATCGACACCGTCTTGGTGTTCAGGTAAGCCTCCAACGCCTCGGGGCCACCTTCGGAGCCGTAGCCTGAATCCTTGACGCCGCCAAAGGGCAACTCAGGCCATGGCGCCGCGGGCTGGTTGACCCACAGCATGCCCACGTCCAGGCGCTGGCTGAGCTGGTGCATGGTTTTCATCGAGTTGGTGAAGGCATAACCGGCCAAGCCGAAAGGCAAGCGGTTGGCTTCGGCCATCGCATCTTCGATGTTTTCGAAACTGCGGATGGCCGCGATGGGGCCAAAGGGCTCGTTGACCACCACATCGGCGTCCAGCGGCACATGCGAGAGCACTGTGGGCGCAAAGAAGTTGCCTTGTGTGCCGATGCGCTCACCGCCGGTGAGCACCTTGGCGCCTTTGGCGCGGGCGTCCTGCACGATGGACTGCATGGCCGCCAAACGGCGCTCGTTGGCCAATGGCCCCATCTGTGTGCCTGCCATCATGCCATCGCCCACCTTCAGCGCCTGCGCTTGCGCAGCAAATGCTTCAGCAAAGGCATCGGCAATTTTGTGGTGCACCAAAAAGCGGGTGGGCGAGATGCAGACCTGGCCCGCGTTGCGGAACTTGGCCGCACCGGCGGTTTTCAGGGCCAACGCAATGTCTGCGTCTTCGGCCAGGATGACCGGCGCGTGGCCGCCCAGCTCCATGGTCACACGCTTCATGTGCTGACCCGCCAAGGCGGCCAGTTGCTTGCCCACGGGCGTAGAACCCGTGAACGTGATCTTGCGGATCAGCGGGTGCGCGATCAGGTAATTCGAAATCTCAGCGGGCGTGCCATACACCAGGCCAATCACGCCAGCAGGCACGCCCGCATCGTGAAAGGCGCGGATCAACTCAGCGGGCGCGGCAGGGGTTTCTTCCGGAGCCTTGACGATGATCGAGCAACCTGTTGCCAGTGCGGCCGACATCTTGCGCACCGCTTGGTTGACGGGAAAATTCCAAGGCGTGAAGGCAGCGACCGGTCCCAAGGGCTGTTTGAGCACTTGCTGCTGCACGTTGATGTTGCGTGGCGGCACGATGCGTCCATACACACGGCGGCCCTCTTCGGCAAACCACTCGATGATGTCGGCCGCCGACATGGCCTCGACCTTGGCTTCGGCCAAGGGCTTGCCTTGCTCTTGGGTGAGCAACTCGGCAATTTGCGGGGCGCGTTCGCGCATCAAGGCAGCGGCCTTGCGCAACACAACGCTGCGCTCGTTGGCCGGCGTATCGCGCCAAATCTCAAAGCCCTTTTGCGCCGCTTGCGCTGCACGCTCTAGATCGGGAATGCCCGCATGGGCCAATCGGCCAATTTCGTTGCCAGTGGCGGGATTGAACACGGCCAAAGTGCGACCGCCTTCGGCATCGCACCATTGGCCATCGATGAAAAGTTGAGTATTGGGATAAGTCATGGCGGATTCCAGTCGAAAAACAGAGGTCAAAAGGTGGGCAGATTGTGGCTTGAAACGCCGGTATTGGGGTAAGTCAGTAGGCCAGCACCCGATTAACTCGTCATACCATCAGACCAACACATTCACCAGCCACGGCCGGTCTTGTTCATTTTCAGAAAGAAAGCATGACTTCTATTGCATTGTTGGGTGCAGGCGGCAAGATGGGCGCCCGTTTGGCCAAAAACCTCCAAGGCTCGGCGTTTGAAATTCGCCACGTCGAAGTCAGCGCCGCAGGCCAACAGCGCCTGAAAGACGAGCTGGGCATAGCCTGCTGCAGTTTGGACGACGCCCTGCGAGGTGTAGACGCCGTGATCTTGGCCGTGCCTGACACCCTGATCGGGCGCATCGCAGCCGAGATTTCGCCCCAACTGGCACCCGGCACCATGGTCATCACCCTGGATGCCGCAGCCCCCTTTGCCGGACATCTGCCCAAGCGGGACGATTTGGTTTACTTCGTCACCCACCCCTGCCACCCCAACATCTTCAACCCCGAAGTCCATGTGGCCGGTGCTCCGGACTATTTCGGCGGCATCCGGGCTTCGCAATCCATCGTGAATGCCCTGATGCAAGGCCCCGAAGCCTCTTATGACTTGGGCGAATCGATTGCCCGCTTGATTTACCAACCCATCGAGCGCTCGTACCGGGTCACCGTGGAACAAATGGCGCTGCTGGAGCCCGGCTTGTCCGAGACGGTCTGCGCCACTTTGCTCGATGTGATGCGCGAAGCCATGGATGAGGTGGTGGCACGCGGCGTGCCACCAGACGCTGCGCGTGACTTTTTGCTGGGCCACATGACGATTTTGTCGGCCGTTATCTTCAAGCAGGTGCCAGGCCAGTTTTCTGACGCATGCAACAAGGCCATCACCTATGGCAAACCCCGTTTGATGCGCGACGACTGGAAGAAGATTTTTGACCGCCAAGAAATTGCTGACAGCATCCAGCGCATCACCTGAAACAGGCCAAACCATGACCTCCAGAATCGTGGCCCAGTACTGGCTTGAAACCGGTGACGATCCCTGGCGGGCCGCCGAGACCATTGCAGGCGAGCAGTCCAGCGGGACTTTTTTGAAGCTGGCCAATGAAACGCCTGAACTCAAAGAGCGCTCAGGCGCACGCATTGAGGCCTTGGACATCCTCGAGGTGGTGGACCGCCCCAGCCTGCCCGGCGGCATGGTGTCTGAGCGGTACACACGCTGCCTGCTCACTTTGTCGTGGCCTCTTGAAAACATGGGCCCTTGCTTGCCCACCTTGATGTCCACCGTGGCCGGCAATTTGTTTGAACTGCGCCAAGTCTCGGGCCTCAGGCTTTTGTCGCTGCAACTGCCCGATGCCTTTGCCAAAGCCTACTTGGGCCCGGCTTTTGGCATCGACGGCACCCGGCGCATGAGCGGCGTGCGCCAAGGGCCACTGATCGGCACCATCATCAAGCCCAGCGTCGGCCTGAGCCCCGATGAAACCGCTGAGCAAGTCAAGATGCTGGTGGACGGTGGCATTGACTTCATCAAAGATGACGAACTGCAAGCGGATGGCCCGCACTGCCCTTTTGAAGAACGGGTCACCGCCGTCATGCGCGTGGTCAACGCCGCAGCAGATCGCACCGGGCGCAAAGTGATGGTGGCTTTCAACCTGACGGGTGACCTCGACCAAATGCGCCACCGCCACGACTGGGTGCTGAAACATGGCGGCACCTGCGTGATGGCCTGCGTCCAATCGGTGGGGCTGGTGGGCCTGAACGCTTTGCGCCGCCACAGCGCCTTGCCCATCCACGGACACCGTGCGGGCTGGGGCTACCTCAGCCGCAGCCCAGCACTGGGTTGGGATTTTGCAGCTTGGCAATCGGTGTGGCGTCTGGTGGGCGTGGACCACCTGCACGTCAACGGCCTGCGCAACAAATTCAGCGAAAGCGACGACACCGTCATCGCCTCGGCGCGGGCCGTGACACGGCCCCTGTTTCAAGACCTGCCCATGGCCGCCATGCCGGTGTTCAGCTCAGCCCAAACCGGCTTGCAGGCGCACGACACCTTCAAGGCGCTGGGCCACGCCGACTTGCTGTGCACCGCTGGGGGCGGCATTTTTGGTCACCCCCAAGGCGTGGCTGCGGGTGTGGCTGCGCTGCGCGAAGCCTGGGACGCTGCCCAAGCGGGCATCGACCTCAAGGTCTATGCCGCCACGCGCCCAGCTTTGCAAAGCGCCCTCGGTTTTTGGTGACTGAGATGAACCCAAGGTGCGAACCAGGCAGCTTGCCCGAAGGGCTGTGGCTGGCCTATTACGGCGATGACTTCACCGGCTCCACCGATGTGCTTGAAGCCTTCACCGCCGCTGGCGTGCCCACAGTGCTGTTTTTGCAAGCCCCCCGCGCCGAAGATTTGGCCCGTTTTCCGGGCGTGCGCTGTGTCGGCGTAGCCGGGCAATCGCGGGGCAAAAGCCCTGCCTGGATGCGCGCCCACCTGCCTGCGGTGTTTGAAAGCCTCTCGGGCTTGGGCGCCCCAATCGTCCAATACAAGGTCTGCTCAACCTTCGATTCGTCGCCCGAAGTGGGCTCAATCGGCCAAGCCATTGACTTAGGGGTGCGCTGCACCCGCGCGCCCTGGTCGCCCATGGTGGTGGGCGCGCCCCGACTGCAGCGCTACCAGGTGTTTGGCCACTTGTTTGCCGCGGCCCAAGGTGAGGTCTGGCGCATCGACCGGCACCCGACCATGTCGCGCCACCCGGTCACCCCCATGCACGAGAGCGATTTGCGTTTGCACTTGGCCCAACAAACCCCACGCCGCACCGGGCTGATCAACCTGGCCCACATGGCGCAAGGCCAATCCGACGCGTTGTGGCAAAGCCTGCAGGGCGCAGACCAACCTGTGCTGATGCTCGATGTGGCCGATACCGCCACGCAACGTGAAGCCGGGCGGCTGGTCTGGGATCAACGCGGGCAGGGGGTCTTCAGTGCTTCGTCATCTGGCTTGCAATACGCCTTGGCCGAGTACTGGCGCAGCCGGGGCTGGTTGCCTGAATGGCCCGGCTTGCCCATCGCCCAAGCCCACGACTGCATTGGAGTGGTCAGTGGCAGTTGTTCGCCCATGAGCGCCGCCCAAATTGACTGGGCAGAAGCCCATGGCTTTTTGACCTTGCGCATGAGCGTGTCCCTGTGCCTCGACCCCGTGCATGCCGACGCAGAAATTGAACGGTTGGCCCAACAGGCCAGCCAAGCCGTTGGGCAAGGCGTGTCGCCTGTGATTTATTCGGCCCGGGGGCCAGACGACCCGGCGGTGCAAGGCTTTGACGCTGTGGCACAACGCTTGGGACTGGACAAAACGCAGGCCAGTGAACGCATCGGCATGGCCTTGGCAGAGGTCATGCGGCGCTTGTTGGACCGCACGCCTTTGCGCCGTGTGGTGGTGGCGGGAGGCGACAGCTCGGGTGCGGTGGCCAGCCACTTGGGTATTCAGGCGTTCACGGTGGCTGCAGGCATGGCACCCGGTGTGCCGCTGTGCCGGGCTTGGTCCGACGATGCGCGCCGCGATGGCCTGGAAATCGCCCTCAAAGGCGGGCAGCTGGGCCAGCCCTCTTTTTATGGTGATGTGCGTGCTGGCCGCGTCGCTTGAAGGGCCAAGGGATGACTGAACACATTCAGCGGCGCAAGCTCTACCAAGAGGTGTTGGACCGCCTGATGGCCCGCATCACGTCCGGCGAAATCGCACCAGGCGAGCCACTGCCCTCAGAACGCGAGCTCATGGCGTTTTATGGCGTAGGCCGCGTTGCAGTGCGCGAGGCCCTGCAAGAGTTGGCCCGCTCGGGCATTGTCGAAATCTCGCATGGCGAACGCGCCAAAGTGGTGGTGCCCACCGCCCAATTGCTGATTGCACAAATTGCCGAAGGTGCACGCCACTTACTGCGGATGCAGCCCGAGACCTTAGTGCACCTCAAAGAGGCGAGGCTGTTTCTGGAAGTCAGCATGGTGCGGCAAGCGGCAGAAAAAGCCACCCCACAGGATGTGCAGCGCCTGCGCGAGCGGCTGGCGGCACACCAAGACTCGCTCAACACCCTCGACCAGTTTCTGAAACGCGACATGGAGTTCCACCGCGAGATCGCCCGCATTGGTGGCAACCCGATTTACCCCGCCATCGTGGAAGCCTTGTTTGGCTGGGCCAGCGAGTACTACCACCACATCGTGCGGGCACCGGGGGCCGAGTCGCTCACTCTGGCAGAGCACCAACGCATCGTGGACGCCATTGCGCAAGGCGATGCGCAAGGCGCAGCCCAAGCCATGTCAGCCCACTTGACCCGCGCCAGCGACCTGTACCGCCAAGTGGGGCTTTGAAGCTTGACATTGAGAGCTGTGCAGCAGGTGACCGATGCTTTTCCCTACAGTGGCGTCATGAATCGTCCAGTTAAGACCATGCACACCCCAAAATCTGTCTTGTTTGTCCCCCACGGCTCGCCCATGTTTGCCCTGCACCCCGGTGCGGCTGGCGCCGCCATGAGCGCGCTGGTGCCGCAGTTGGGCAACCCCCGCGCCATCGTGGTGGTCAGTCCGCATTGGGAAACGGCCATAGCCACCGTGGGTTTTGCCACCCGACCCGAAACCATTCACGATTTTGGTGGTTTTGACCCACGGCTGTACGAGATGCAATACCCTGCGCCTGGCAGCCCCGATGTGGCCGCCCTGGTCATGGCCGCCCTGCAAGAGGCGGGCTTGCCCGCCGCACAAGACGCCCAGCGCGGCCTGGACCACGGGACCTGGATTCCGATGCGTCAGATGTTCCCAAGCGCCAACATCCCAATCGTGCCGCTGTCGGTACAAAGCCACTTGGGGCCTGCACACGCTTACCGGGTCGGCCAAGCGCTCGCTTCACTGGCTGAACACAATATCCTGATCGTGGGTTCGGGCAACATCACCCACAACCTGAGGGACTTGATGGCGATTCGCATGCACGGCGGTGGCACACCCGGCTATGTGCAGACCTTTGCCGACTGGGTTCACACCCATTTGGTGCAACGCGATGTGGCCGGTTTGCTGGACTACCGCCAGCAGCTTTCAGGTCAGCGCGCCCACCCCACAGACGAACACTTGTTGCCGCTGTTCACCGCTTGGGGCGCAGCAGGCGCTGATGCACAGCCTGGCGCTTTTTTCCGGGGCATCAGCGACCATGTGATCGCCATGGATGGCTACGTGTTTCACTGAGGCACACGGCCTGTCCTCAATCAGCCCACACAGACCCGGTCAACCAGGCGGCGCATGAAGCGCTCGCACCAGGCCAGTTGCTCCAGCGTGACCCATTCGTTGGGCTGGTGCGCTTGCGCGATGTGGCCGGGGCCACACACGATGGTGGGCACGCCGGCCTGGTGGAACAATGCCGCCTCCGTGCCAAACGACACTTTGCCCGCGCCGCTGGCAGGGTCCAATTCGGCACAGTCAAAACACAACTGCGCGATCTCGCTGTCGGCTGCGGTGGCAAAACCGGGCAGCACCGATTTGAGTTCATGCGTGATGCCGGTGTCGGGTGCAACCGCTTGCATGGCGGGCACCAGGCTCTCGCCAAAGGCTTTGGCCCGGGCAAACAACTCTTCGGGCGTGTTCATGTGGTGGTGACGGATTTCCCAAGTCACCTCGCATTGGCGCGGGATGATGTTGAGCGCCGTGCCACCGGCGATCACACCCGTGTGGATGGTGGTGTGCGGGACGTCGTAAATCGGGTCAAACGGGCCGTTTTGCACCAGCTCGCGGTGCATGCTTTTCAGATTGGCAACAAATTCGCAAGCGATCTCGACCGCGTTCACGCCCAGCGGCGTGAGCGAAGAATGCGCCTCAAAACCGTGCACCGTGGTTTTGTACGAATGCTTCCCCTTGTGCGCAATGACCACCTGCATGCCGGTAGGTTCGCCCACGATGCAGCCGGCAGGCTTGAAGCCCTGCGCCTGAATGCCGGCAATCATGCGACGCACACCGATGCAGCCCACTTCTTCGTCGTAGCTGAAAGCCAAGTGAATCGGACGCTTGAGTTTTCTTTTCAGCAGCTCGGGCACCATCATCAAACAGATGGCACCAAAGCTCTTCATGTCGGTCACGCCCCGGCCGTACATCTTGTCGCCTTGGATCACGACCTTGAAGGGGTCGGTGTCCCAAGGCTGGCCGTCCACAGGCACCACGTCGGTGTGACCCGAGAGCACCAAGCCGCCGATTTTGGTTTCGCCGTCGTGCGCAGGCAGCGTGGCCCAGAGGTTGGCCTTTTGGCCGCTGTCGTCGTAGGTACGGCTGCAGCTGATGCCCAAATCCTTCAAATAAGCTTCCGTCCAGTCCAGCAAAGCCAGGTTGCTGTCACGCGAGACGGTGGCAAAGGCGATCCATTTTTCGATCAGGGGCAATGCGGCCAGGTCTGCGGCTTGGACAGTGGCGGCTGGAGCCAGGGCGTTGGGCGAGATTGGGGCGTTCATGGGCGATTCCATCAAAAAAGCCCTTTGAGGGCGTTTTTGATCTTACAGGCCCAGTGACCACCAGGCGTCACCTTGCCGACACGTCGGCTTGCCTTGAGATCCTAAAGTGAGGCTCCTTTCTCACACATCTTTGGAGTCTCCATGGCCATCTATGAACTGCGGACCTACAACGCCATCGTCGGCAAAATGTCTGAACTCGTCGCCTTGTACAAAAACGAAGGCTGGCCCGTGCTGTCCAAGCACCCGCCCAAGCTGGTGGGTTATTTCACGGGCGATGTGGGCGCGTTGAACCAGTTGATCCACATCTGGAAGTTTGAGGACGATGCCGATCGCCGTGCCTTTTGGGCCGGGGTTTATGGCGACGCGGACTTCATGGCCTTTGCCGCCAAAATCCGTCCGCTGATTGCCGAGCAGCAAAACAAGCTCATGATGTCGGCACCCTGGGGTCCCCAGCCCTGAGCAGGGCGAGGCGTGGGTCACCTGCGCACAGGGCGACAAGCCAAAGTCAGTTGCCCAAGCGCTGGGCGCTGACTTTCACCACCGCGGGCTGAATCTCCAGCATGCCGTAAGGCGCCACCCACTCGCCCGCCATGGTGGCCCCTTGCACCCGGACTTGAACCGCCTGCAATTGCCCGTCTTCTTTGACAAAACTGAAGTGCAGGTCGGCACCGTCCATGCGGGCGCCCAACAAGGGCTGCACTTTGTCACCCCAGGCCAGCGTGCCGCCCACACGCTGGTGCCGCTGGGTCAAGGCCAACCGCACTGGTCCACGGCGGTCCAGTCCTTGCACCGACCACTGACCCGCCAGCTGGGCGGGTACTTTCCAGAAATACCCGGTGTTGCTGCCCACCCGGATCACCTGATCGGGCTCCCAATCGCCCATGCCAAAAGTGTTGGACACCACGCGCGTGCCTGGCCGCATGCCCAGCAAGGTGGGGCGAAGTTGTTCGTTCAACTCTTCCAGCAAATACAGCGTGACCACACTGGCTCTGGAAAAATCCTCTTTAAAGATGTCGCCCTGCACAATCCTCACCCGGCCAGCCAAACCGGCTTTTTCGGCATTGCGCTGCGCCAAAGCGGCGAGGTCTTTGTTGTACTCAATGCCCCAAGCACGCGCCCCAAATTGCCGTGCGGCCGCGATCGCGATCTTGCCGTCACCGGCACCCAAGTCCACCACCTCGTCATCGGGTGACACCTGCGCGGCGGTGAGCATTTGGGTCACCAGTTCGTCGCGCGTGGGCAGCCACATCACGTCTTTGCCCATTTGGCCCAGCTTGGGGGCGTAAGTTGAAACAGGAACACTGCTGCAAGCTGACAGCAGCAACAAGCCAAAAAGGCTGAACCAGCGGGCCAATAACTGCATCACGAAGGACCATCCCCAAAAACAGCGAGCATGCCACGTTTTGGGATGGGCCCGTGGCTCGCGCACAGTGGTTGCCCAACCCTTTCACTCACTTATTCAATGGTGATTTTTCGTTCTTTGACCACGCGACCCCAGAGGTTGATTTGTTGCTCAATGAATGTCCTGGCCTGCTCGGGGGAACTTTTTTGCAACTCGCCACCCAGCTGAGCCACGCGAGCTTTCACCTCAGGCGCATCCAACGCTTGTTGAAACGCAGCTGCCAGTTTTTTCATCACAGGTTCAGGTGTGTTGGCAGGGGCAAATACCGCATTCCATTCGTAAATTTCTGTGCCTTTCAGGCCAGACTCACCCAGAGTGGGTACATCGGGCAGGATGGGAGAACGTTTATCGGACGTCACGGCCAAGGCTTTCAATTTGCCAGATTGAACATGCTGCAAAGTGGACGCCAAATTGCCGAAGAAAAGTGGCACTTGTCCGCCGATCACATCGTTGAGTGCTGGGCCGCCACCCTTGTAAGGGACATGAATCATGTCCACTTTGGCAGCAGATTCAAACAATGCGCCCGCCAAATGTTGTGCCGAGCCATTGCCCGATGACGCATAGGACACGGCATCCTTACTTTTACGGGCAGCTGCCGTGAGTTCTGCCATGTTCTTCGCCGGGAAATTGGCGTTGACCAAGACCACATTCGGGAACAAGGCCACCACGCCTACAGGCTGAAAAGCTTTCAGACTGTCATAAGGCAGCTTGGGATACAGCGAAGGGTTGACGGAAAAAGAGGAGGCATCCAGCATCAAGGTGTACCCATCCGGGTTGGCTTTGGCAACAGCTGCTGCGCCAATTTGTCCGCTTGCGCCTGCCCTGTTTTCAACGACGACCGTCTGACCCAGTGCTTCACCCATTTTGGGCGCAATCAGTCTGGCCATGGCATCTGCGCCACCCCCTGGCGGGTAAGTCACCACCAAAGTGATCGGCTTGGTGGGGTAAGCCGTTTGTGCAAAACCAGATGTCACTGTTCCGCACAGAGCAGAGGTGACGAATGCAATACAGCCAATGGATTTGAGTCGAGAAGCACCAATCATGAAATATCTCCTAGGAAGTTGTTATTGCACCTGTGCGGTGTACTTGAAAGAAAACGCGTCGCCACGTGTGGTGCGCAGTTCGACACAGCGGCCCGCCATATCAAAAGCCTGACGCTCCACCAGAACGCAGGGGTGTGACGCAGCCAGTTTGAGACGCTTGGCTTGTCTGGCATTGAGTTGTGAAAAGCTCAGACTGTCTTGTGTTTTTTGAATCACAACCCCGCAGCGTTGCTGGTACATGGGGTAGAGCAAGTCGTCCCATGCACCGGTGTCGGAATCGGCCAAAGCGCCAAAGAGGGGCAGTGGCAAAACGATGGTTTCAAGCAAGCAGGGTTCAGACTCCAGGCTTCGAAGGCGTTCAATTTGGAGGACTTGAGCACCCTTGGCCATACCGAAGGCTTGAATTTCTTGCACGCTGGCACTGCGCAAACGACTGCCCAAAATTTGGGAATGAGGGGTCATGCTGGCAACACCGTCTGTGCCGCGAAATCTGAAAAATCGCATCATGGAGGCGCCATCAACACCCTTGGTCACAAAGGTGCCTTTGCCATGCCGTCGTTGCAACACGCCATCTTGAACCAGCAGTGACAAAGCTTGCCGGATGGTGCCCAATGCCACACCATAGCTTTGCGCCAAAGCCGATTCGGCAGGAATGACCTCACCCGGAACCCATTCACCTTGCAGGATTCGATCGCGCAAAGCAGTCGCTAAATTACCGTATCGACTTTGTCCAAGTGAATAGGTTTTTATGGGTGTTGTCATGAATTGATTCTAGACATCTAGAGGACTAGAATGTATCTCATGAATTCAGCCATGTCAAAAAATGCGGTCGATACCCATTTCCATGTTTTCAACGCAGGGGTTGCAGTTGAAGGCGCCCGATACGTTCCGCAATACAGCGCTTTGCTGGCCGATTGGACGCACCAGGCCCGAAATGTGGGGGTGACGCGCGGTGTTTGGGTGCAACCGAGCTTTCTGGGCACAGACAACCGTCTGATGATCGATGCTCTGAAGTCTCACCCCGACATGCTGCGCGGTATTGCTGTGGTGAACCCGGATGTGGACATCGAAACTTTAAAGACCCTGCACCGATCTGGCGTGCGGGGCATCCGCTTGAATTTGTCGGGCATCGCCCATGACATCCCAGAATGGACGCTGTCTGACAACATTTGGGAAGCCATCCACACACTGGGTTGGCATCTTGAGATCCACACCGATCAAGGGAAACTGCCCCAAGTGTTGCGCCAAATACCCTCTGACACACCCCTTGTGGTGGACCACATGGCCAAACCCTGGGAAGCCCACGCCTCTGACCCCACTTTGATGGCATTAAAAAAGCACGCCAGCCTTGCACCGGTCTACGTGAAATTGAGTGGCGCTTACCGATTGGGCGGCGTCCATCCAGAAGCTTTGTCTTCTCTTTTGTTGAGCGAACTGGGCGCTGGTGCATTGCTGTGGGGAAGCGACTGGCCCTGCACCAACCATGAGGAATTTGCGAATTTTGAAACACTCATCGCCCAAGCCCATGAGTGGATAGGTATCGAATCCTTTGAGCAGATCATGGTTCACAACCCAACCCGCGTTTATTGGGGTGGTGGCCAATCACAGCGTCATCAGCAGCCACCGCCGTGATCACCCTGATACCAAGCCCACTCAAAATTTGTATGATGACCTGATCAATTCAAATCAGGAATCAGATCCCATGCAACGTAGAACTTGGACCACGGTCGCTGCCGTTTGGCTGGCCGTCACGCCCTTTTTGGCCTCCACCGCTGTGGCCCAAGCTTGGCCCTCACGGCCTATCAAGCTGGTGGTGCCTTTTCCACCCGGCGGCCTGATCGACAACATGGCCCGCTTGGTGGCACCCAAACTGGCGCTGGAGCTGGGCCAGCCCATCGTCATTGACAACAAACCGGGTGCCGGTGGCAACCTAGGGGCGGCCGAGGCGGCGCGCGCAGCGGCCGATGGCTTCACCTTGCTCATGGCCTCGCCCCCGCTGACGATCAGCCCCGCGCTGTACAGCAAACTGCCCTACAAGCCTGAGCAAATTGCCCCGGTGGCCCTGCTGGGCCGCGTGCCCAATGTGCTCATGGTCAATCCAAGCGCAGGCATCAACACCTTGGCTGACCTCACGGCGCTGGCCAAATCCAAGCCGGGCCAGCTCAACTACGCATCCAACGGACAGGGCACCTCTTTGCACCTGAGCGCCGAACTGTACAAAAGCCAGTCGGGCGCGTTCGTCACGCACATCCCTTACCGGGGTGCAGCAGCGGGCCTGACGGGCCTGATGGCGGGCGAAGTGAACATGATGTTTGACAACCTGCCCTCGGCGCTGGGCCTGATCAACGGCGGCAAGCTCAAAGCCTTGGCCGTCACCACGCCCCAGCGCAGCAGCGCTTTGCCCGGCGTGCCCACCATGGAAGAAGCAGGCATGAAGGGCTACCAGGTGTTCGCTTGGTTTGGTGTCGCGGCGCCTGCAGGCTTGCCTGCCCCCGTGCTGCAAAAACTGGAACAAGCATTGGAACGCGTAGCCAGTCAGCCCGAGGTCAAAACCGCCATGCTCAAAGCTGGCGCCGAACCCGCGTGGGCCAATGCCCAAGGATTGGGCAACTTCATGCAGGCAGATGCAGCGCAATGGAAAAAAGTGGCCGCTTTTGCCAAGATCACTTTGGATTGAGCCTCGCGGTTTGCAAAATTTAAATTGCATCGATTGAAAATGGAGACGTGAGATGACAACAGTCGGTTTGATTGGTTTGGGGGCCATGGGCTCGGGCATGGCCGCTTCGTTGCGCCGCGCCGGGCACAGCGTGCAGGTGTTTGATGTGCGCCGCGAAGTGGCCGAGGCGTTCACGAACGCGGGCGGCACAGCGCACGACACGCTGGCCTCTTTGGGTGCGGCGTGTGATGTGGTCGTGTCGGTGGTGGTGAATGCCGCACAGACCGAAACCGTGTTGTTTGGCGATGGCACCGCCCCAGGTTGCGCCGCCAGCATGAAGCCCGGCAGCGTGTTCGTGATGTGCTCCACCGTCGACCCGAACTGGTCGGTGGCCTTGGAGGCACGGCTCGAAGCCATGGGTTTGCGCTATGTGGATGCGCCCATCTCAGGCGGTGCGGCCAAAGCCGCCAGTGGCCAGATGACCATGATGACCGCCGCCAAGCCCGAGGCCTATGCCCTGGCCGAGCCGTTCTTGAACGCCATGGCCGCCAAGGTTTACAAGCTGGGCGACAGCGCGGGCGCGGGCAGCAAGGTCAAGATCATCAACCAATTGTTGGCGGGCGTGCACATTGCCGCTGCGGCTGAGGCCATGGCGCTGGGCTTGCGCGAGGGCGTGGACGCCGCCGCTTTGTACGAGGTGATCACCCACAGCGCCGGCAACAGCTGGATGTTTGAAAACCGCATGGCCCATGTGCTGGCGGCCGACTACACGCCTCTGTCGGCGGTGGACATTTTTGTGAAGGATTTGGGGCTGGTGCTCGACATGGCGCGCGCCAGCAAGTTCCCACTGCCACTGTCCAGCACCGCGCACCAGATGTTCATGCAAGCCAGCACCGCAGGCTTTGCCAAAGAAGACGACAGCGCGGTCATCAAAATTTTCCCGGGCATTGAGTTGCCGAAGGGCAAAGCATGAGCAAACTGAAACTCGGATGCATTGCAGACGACTCTACCGGCGCGACCGATCTGGCCAACAACCTGGTCCGCTCGGGCATGCGGGTGGTGCAAACCATTGGCGTGCCCACAGCCCCTTTGGTGGCTGAGGTTGACGCGGTGGTGGTGGCGCTCAAGTCGCGGACCAACCCAGCTGCCGAGGCCATCGCGCAATCGCTGGAAGCCTTGAAGTGGTTGCAAGCCCAAGGTGCGCAGCAAATCTATTTCAAATACTGCTCCACCTTTGACAGCACGCCCGAAGGCAACATCGGCCCGGTGACCGAAGCACTGATGGACGCGCTGGGCACCGACTTCACCATCGCGACCCCGGCCTTTCCGGACAACGGCCGCACCGTATTCAAGGGTTACCTGTTCGCAGGCAACGTACTGCTCAACGAATCGGGCATGCAAAACCACCCGCTCACGCCCATGACGGACCCGAATTTGGTGCGCGTGATGCAGGCGCAAACGAAGCGCAAAGTGGGCCTGATCGACCACAAAACCGTGGGGCAAGGCGAAGCGGCCATCCGCGAACGCATGGCCGAGCTGCGTGCCGAAGGTGTGGGCGTGGCCGTCGTGGACGCGACCAGCAACGCCGACCTGCACCTGCTCGGGCCTGCCTTGAAAGGCATGCCGCTGGTCACTGCGGGTTCGGGCGTGGCCATTGGCCTGCCCGCCAACTTTGGCCTCAAGCCTTCGCTGCAAGCCAGCCAGTTACCTGCGGCATCAGGCCTACAAGCGGTGGTGTCGGGCAGCTGCTCGGTGGCCACCAACGCGCAAGTGGCGCACTTCAAAGCCACGGGGCGACCCGCCATGGCCATCGCCCCCGCCAGTCTGATGCATGGCCAAAGCGATGCCGTGGTGCAGCAGGTGCTGGCCTGGGCCACGCCGCTTTTGAAAGACGGCCCGGTGCTGGTGTACTCCACCGCCGAGCCCGATGCCGTCAAAGCCGTGCAGGCACAACTGGGCGTGGCAGAAGCTGGGGCTTTGGTCGAACACGCACTGGCCGCCGTGGCGCGTGGCCTGCTGGGTTTGGGCGTGCGTCAATTGGTGGTCGCCGGTGGCGAAACCTCGGGCGCTTGCGTGCAGGCACTGGGCATTGCGCAGCTGCAAATTGGCCCGCAGATCGACCCCGGCGTGCCGTGGTGCCATGCACCATCAGCCACTGGCGGGATTCACATCACCCTCAAGTCGGGCAACTTCGGCACCGAAGACTTTTTCAGCAAAGCTTTCGGCGCGCTGGCCTGAATGACCTGAACGGCCTGAGCGTGACCGCTCAGGCCGCTTCTTTGTAAAAGAAGCCGCCGTGCACACCACGCGGTGCCAGCGGTGCGACCGCCTTGCCAATGGCGCCGATGTGCTCTGGGGTGGTGCCGCAGCAGCCGCCCACGATGTTGACCAGGCCTTCGGCCGCAAACTCGTGCAGCAGGCGGCTGGTGACTTCGGGGGTTTCGTCAAAGCCGGTGTCGCTCATGGGGTTGGGCAAACCGGCGTTGGGGTAGCAACTGATGAAGGTATCGCCCGCGACCTTGTTCAGCTCTTGGATGTAGGGGCGCATCAACGTCGCACCCAAAGCGCAATTCAGGCCAATGGCCAAGGGCTGAGCATGGCGCACGCTGTGCCAGAAAGCGGTCACAGTCTGGCCACTCAAAATGCGGCCCGAAGCATCGGTCACGGTGCCGCTGATGATGAGGGGCAGGCGCTCGCCACTGGCGTCAAAAAATTCTTCAATGGCAAACAATGCGGCCTTGGCGTTGAGCGTGTCAAAAATCGTCTCGACCAGCAACACATCCGAGCCGCCTTCGACCAAGGCCTCGACCTGCTCGTAATAGGCAGCGCGCAGCTCTTCAAAGTTCACGTTCCGGGCACCGGCGTCATTCACGTCAGGGCTGATGCTGGCGGTCTTGGGCGTGGGGCCCAAAGCGCCCACCACAAAGCGGGGCTTGTCGGGGGTAGAAAACTTGTCGCAAGCAGCGCGGGCTAATTTTGCGGACTGCAGGTTCATCTCGCGGGTCAAGTGCTGCATGTCGTAGTCGGCCTGGGCGATCGTGGTCGCGCCAAAGGTGTTGGTTTCGATCAGGTCGGCCCCGGCAGCCAAATAGCCTTCATGGATGTCGCGTATCACATCGGGGCGGGTCAGGCTCAGCAACTCATTGTTGCCCTTGACGTCTTTGGGGAAGTCTTTGAAACGCTCGCCCCGGTAGTCGGCCTCAGACAGTTTGAAGCGCTGGATCATGGTGCCCATGGCCCCGTCCAAGATGGCGATGCGGTTTTGGAGGATCTCGGGCAGCGCTTGGGCGCGGGTGTAGGTCAGGGGGTTCATGCCCCTATTGTAAAAACCTCTGAACGTGCCCACTTTCAGCCGGGTAAAGCCTGAGCCTCAGGCGAGGCTTGTACCTCTTGGGTGGTGGCGCGTCGCAATTCACGGCGCTCACTCAAATCAAAGTAACGACCACGGTGCACGGTGGCAGTGTTGTCCCACATCACCAGGTCACCCACTTGCCATTGGTGGGAATAAACGAAGGCCCGCTGTGTGGCGTGCTCCAGCAAGTCCATGACCAACAATCGACTTTCGGCCAAGACCATGCCTTGGATTTCACGGATGTGAGCGCCGACAAACAGGATCTTTCTCCCTGTGCTTGGATCGGTTTGCACCAGGGGCCAGACCACTGGCGGGAACATGGCGATTTGTTCTGGTGTGTACTGTGTATCGCCCAGTATGAAGCGCGAATGCAGGGCCGAATGAACCGCGTTCAATCCGGACACCTGAGCTTTACGCCAGTCCGGTAGCGCGTCATAGGCCAGGCGCAAATCAGCAAACTCGGTCTCCCCCCCAAATGCGGGAACCACCGAAGCTGACAGCATGGAGTACTTGGCACGCGGCTTCTGAAAAGAGCTGTCGCTGTGCCACAACTGATTGGCCAAGTTGCTGACGATCTTGGTGTGCTCGCGAGCTGCTATTTCGCCATCGGGCGTGACGTTGGAAATATCGGCCAGCTCGTTGTATTTCAAGCGGTGCGCACCCGTCTTGATTTTGCGAAAACCCAGCTCCAGTGGGCCCATGGCCTGCGCGAATGCGATTTGCGCATCCTGACTCAAGTGCTGCGCCGGAAACACCAGAACACCGTGCTGGTCCATCGCGGACCGGATGTCATCTGCCAGGGCAGATGACACCTGCGCCAAATCGATTCCGGTGACACGCCCAGCAAAAGGTGAGAGTTTTTCAATGTGCATGCTGTGACCTGTCTATCTGCTGGTGGGCTGGGGGTCAATCCAGTTTGATGTTCGCACTCTTGACCAGCTTGGTCCAGCGCTCGATGTCTTCCTTGATGGTCACATCGAACTGCTCAGGTGTGATGGGATTGGGCTCCAAACCCAAAGAGGCCATTTTTTCAATCACTTCGGGCTTTTTCAAGACGGTGATCAAATCGGCATAGATTTTTTGGACCACGTTGCGCGGCGTGCCACTGGCCACCACCATGCCAAACATACTTTGCACATTGAAGCCCGGATAAAGCTCGGCCACTGTGGGAATTTCGGGGGCCAAGGGTGAACGGCGCGGCCCTGTCACTGCGATCGGTTTGAGCCTGCCCGACTTAACATGCGGCAAGCTGGAGAACAAGGGATCCACCAAAAAGTCGATGCGCCCGGAAAAAACCTCCGGGTAAGCCGGGCCACTGCCTTTGAAGGGGGCATGCAACAACTCGATTCCCGCGCGTTGCTTGAGCAACTCCATCGCAAAGTGCATGGAGCTGCCACTGCCCGGGCTTGCATAAGCGAACTTGGTCGGGTTTTTCTTGACCAGCTCCATCACATCCTTGAGGTTGTTGGCCGCATAAGCGGGCGTGGCTGAAATGAGGACATTGGACGTTCCCAAAATGGTGATGCCTGAGAGATCTTTGACGGTGTCAAACGGCAATTGACGCAAAGCCGGATTGATCACATGCGGGGTGGCCACCAAACACAGCGTGTGCCCATCGGGCGTCGCCTTGGCTGCGAAGTCAGTGCCCAAGGCGGTGCCAGCGCCTGGTTTGTACTCCACAATGACGGACTGGCCCCACACAGACTGCAGGTGCTGTTGCAGCGAGCGTGCCAGGATATCAATGGCGCCACCCGGCGCGTTGGGCACGATCAAGGTCACGGGCTTGCTGGGAAAGCTGGGCTGCGCAAACACTTGCGGCGCGACAGCCGTTGCCGCTGCAGCCGTCACACTCAAACCAAAAGAACGACGAGAAATAGGGTGTGTCATGGGGTCTCCTGATGTGCAAGGGGATTAAGGTCAATCAATCTTGGCGCCAGTGGCTTGGACCACAGGCGCCCATTTCTTCATTTCTTCAAGAATGTAGGCGTTGTATTCCTCAGGGGTAGAGGCGATTGCCTCTTGGCCGATGGATCGAATGCGCTCGGCCACCTCGGGCTGCTGCATCACACTGGCAAAGTCTTGGCGTATTTGCCTGACCAAGGCCGGGGGCGTGCCCGCGCGCGCGACCAGACCAAAGACACCCGAAAAGTCATACCCTGGCACCAGCTTGCCAAAAGCCGGGATGTTGGGCGTCAAATCTGCGGGCTTGGTGCTGAGCGTGCCGATCAGTTTGAGCTTGCCCGATTGCACGTGCTGCAACGTGCTGTGCAGGACGGGATCAATCATCAGTTTGATGTGACCACCCAAAACATCATTGATGGCTTGCGCACTGCCCTTGTAGGCGACGTACTCCATGGGAGATTTGGTCATCATGTTGAGCAGGCTCATGCCCAAATACGACTGGGTGGTGGCTGCGGCGTAGGCCAATGGCGGTTTTTGCTTGGCCAGTTCGATCAATTCTGCCGGCGTGTTGGCAGGCAAGGAAGGATGTGCATAAATGCCCATGTGAAACCGGGTCAGCATCATCACACCCGTCAAGTCCTTGAGCGTGTCGTATGGCAATTTGGCACCCAACAAGGGGTTGGTCACATGCGATCCGGTGACGATGCCCACCACATGACCGTCGGGCGCAGATTTGGCCACCACATCGGTCCCGATGGCCGTGTTGGCTCCGGGCTTGTTGTCCACGATGACCGGCTGCTTCCACTTGTCGCTGAGCTTTTCGGCCATCAGGCGAGCCAAGGCATCTGTGGCACCGCCTGGCGGAAAGGGCACCACCAGACGCACGGTTTTGGAGGGGAAATCGGCACCCATCGCAGGACCCCAACTCAAGCAACTACCCATCAACACCAACGGTGCAAAACGAAGAAATAAACGCATGCAAAAACTCCTAGGGTTGAGAAGATGGACGTTTGGTGATTTCCACCACGCCTTGATCCGCGTCGACCCGAACCCAATCGCCGGTCTCGATCACATCCAGCGGATTCTGGTCAAAATCGGTCATGCACGGCGCACGGGTGACCACCGCGCCCAGCGCCACTTTGGTGGTCATTTCATTGAACAACATGGCTGCGGGGGCGACGCCAAAGGTACGCGTCAAATGAAAAGCATTGGACCAACCCGAGGAACCTTTGGCGCCAGGAAAAACCAGCACCTTGCCGGCAAAACTGATGTCTCGCAATTCGTGGCGCGTCTCCACGATCGTGCCGGTGCGAGAGTCAATGCCCCCCCAACCCGAAATCTGCTGACCGGTAACCAGCGCCTCGCCTTCGCTCACGCCGGGGACCACGCAGCGACCACGCAAGATGATTTTGGTCAAGATTTCACTCATGTCAGACCCCCTTGCCAGCGTCCCGTGCAAGCGGCTTCCACGCAATCTGCGGTGCTGCCAAACCAGGCCTGTACGCCCAAGATGGCGGGCAAGTAATGGGTTTGTTTGGCCGAGTCCATGGCCACCACGCGCGTGCCTTTGGGCATGGCCCGGCTCATGGCTGAGCAACTGTCCGAGAGGATGTGCCCACCGGCTGCTTCAATGATGTGGGTGAAGCCGTTTTGATCACACAAAGCCTTGGTGCTGCGCGGCGTGAAAATCCACAACTCGCAATCAGGGTGGACCTTTCGGCCCTCGATCAGTTGTGTCAGCTCCCACAACTGCTCCATGCTGTAGTGCGGGCAACCCAGCATCACATAGTCCACTTTTGTGTCTTTTCCGGTGCTGTTGAGCTTGTCCAAAATAACTTGTTTTTCACGCGCATCAAAGCGCAAAACCTCTGTCGGCTTGCGCTGGCCTAAGGCCTGCTCCAGGGTCATCGCCTCGGGTGTGATGCCCACGATGTGGTACATCTCCACGCCCCCCGAAGACGAAGCCGACGCCCCAAAATGTTTGAGCCGGGCCAAGTTGGGCGTTTTGCCAATGCCGGTGACCACCGGCACTTTTTCTTGCAACTTGTCGCCGATCCAGTAACCCAGCAAACCCCAGTCTGCGGTGGATTCAATGGGCGTGGCCACCTCGATCAGGTGAGTGCCCAATCGATTTTCGTCGAGGTGATAACCCCAATACGGAATGCGGCCCGTGAGCATGGCAGCGCCTACGCTTTCCCGGCCTTCGGTGTTGGTGCGCGCGCCCAGCACCGAGTTGCAATAGACCACTGCCGATGACTCCATCCAAGCGCAGTGCTCGCCTCGCGTGGGGATGTTGCCCACCTGATAAGGCGTGCAGGTGTTGGTGGCCTGAATGCCCAGACCCGTGGTGAAGGCCTCGCCTTTGCGAAAGAAATGCACCGCCTCTTCGTCCACGCCCATGCGGGGGGCCTGTTCCGGATCAAAGCCCAGTTGCGTGTGGGTGGTGAAGGCCTTGATCTTGGGGATCTTCACCACCTCGTCGCTGTCCAAGCTGAACTGCGAGAACACCGCGTCCATGCCCCCGTTCTGACGGGCAAAGTCACGCATGAAGGGCGTTGTGGCACTGACCGAAGCCACGACGTTGTTCGTTTCCACCAGGCGCTCGGCACCCAAGGCACGGCCATAGCGCACCAGCAAGTCCATGGCTTTTTGAACTGCCGGTCCTTGCGCACCATCGAACATGGCTTGCTCTTGCGACGAGAGTTTCATGCGGCGCTTTCGGTGGCCGTGGTGGTATCTGGGCGCACGTTGGTTGGTGCTTGTGGCCGCAGATACACGCCTTGCTTTTGCAAACGCGCTTGCAGCTGCGCAATGTCCACCGCGCGCGGCGCCACACCCTGCGCCACCGCCAAGGCAGCGGCAACGCCGGCAGCCTGGCCGGTGATCCAGCACTGGGGAATTTCGCGCATGAAGCCATGCGAATTCTTATCGCATGACAAATGCCGTCCAGGGGCCAGCAAACCGTCCAAAGAGGCAGGCACCAAGGCGCCATATGGAATGGAAATATTCGGAAATGCGGGCGACACGGCGGGCGACACGCCCACCTCGTCGGGCAGAGCCACGCCAGCGGGCCACTGCGAACGCAGCACCGCGCCCACTCCTTTGAGGCGACGCGTGTGGCGCACCCCAATCTGCGGAGCGCTGAGCATCATGAAGGCATTTTCAAAGCCTGGCGCATATTGCTTGTAGTAATTCAGATGCTGCTCCATGGCCTGGTGCGAGCGAACTTCGACCGTGGTCAGGTCATCCACATCGAGTGCCGAATAGCCGGTTTGTCGAGGACCCATGAACAAGGCCACATCGTTGCGCCAGGACACAAAGGGTCGCTCGAACAAACCGCATTGCGCACGCCCTTTGGCCATGAAAGCGGTGAAGGCCTCGGGCTGCCCGGCCTTGAACGCAATCCAGCGGTTCATGTCCACGCCGCCCAGCATGAAGGCAGTGTTCATGCTGTGGTGCACATCGGCTTCTTCGATGTCGGTGTCAAACTCGGCACCTGCACGGCCAAACAAATCGCCGTCACCCGTGGCGTCGACCACCACCTTGGCCATGATCGCCATGCGGCCTTCCTTGCTCTCGAACACCACGCCTTTAACAGCGCCATCTTCCACGATGGGCAATGCGGCCCAGGAGTGGTAGACCAGTTTGACGCCGCGCTCCAGAATGATCTGCTGACTCAGCAGCTTCAGACGCTCGGGGTCCACGGTGGGCGACCAGGTGACCACGCCGTGGTAAGACGCGGTGCGCTGCGACCAATGCGCGGTTTTGCTGCTGTCGGTCGAGCCCCATTCACTCGGGCCTGGCCCGGCTACAGCATCAGCAGGCAAACGGTCAAACAATTCTTCGGCAAAACCGCGGATGACCAGCTGACCTGTCCAATCACTCATGCGGTCGATCCAAATCACCAGCCCACCCGTGGACAAGCCGCCCAAGTGGTTGTAGCGCTCCAGCAAAGTCACATCCGCCCCTTCCCGTGCCGCTGCTGCGGCAGCGGCTGTGCCCGAAGGGCCTCCACCGACGACCAGCACATCGCAGTGGTGATAGATCGGGATGCGGCGCCCTTTTTCTTCCCAGAATCCGTGATCCGGGCGTTGCGTCTTTTGGCCATCGCGGCCAAAAATGTCGGACACCAAAATCCGCTCTGCCGTGCGCTCGGTGGTGATGACTTTGCTGTCTTTCATACGCCTTGTCTTTCCTGTTTGCGGCTTGAAGCATGGGGCTCAATGAGCACCGCGCCATGGGCCAGTGAACTGACGTTGCGACGGTAAATCTGCAGCCAGCCCTTGTCGAACTGTTTTGGAGGTGGTATCCAATGCCGCTTTCTTTCTGCCAGCACGGCCTCGTCCACGAGCAAGTCGCAACGCTGTGAGTCCAGGTCGATGCTGATCATGTCGCCATCTTCGACTAAGGCCAATGGGCCACACACCGCACCTTCGGGTGACACCTCGGCCACCACCAGGCCTTTGCAGACCAACCCGGACAAATGGCCATCGGTGATCAAGGCCACCTCGGAACCCAGGCCGGCGCCATCGATGTCGTTGGTCACCAAATCCCGCGACACCAGCATGTAAGCGCCTTTGGCCCCTGGCGCGACGACAAAGTCGCTGGGGGCCGCGGTACGGATTTCAAAAGGAACACCACCAGCCGCCCGAATCGCCTCTTTGAGCACGGGCACGATGCCATCCAGATGAGAAAAACAGGCGGCCAAGCCCGAGGAGCTGTTGACGATGGCGATCTTGGGTTTTTCGCAGTCCTCTTCAGGAATACCCAACACCTGCCACTGGGCATTTCGAACGGCCCACAAATACGAGCCTCTTGGAAAATTACTGCGCAATGGGCGAGACATTGAAATTCTTGAAATGGCGGGCATGGTGCATGGATGCTGTTTATCTTGACATGTCCATAAATGAACTGTCAATGATCAATTTCACCTGCGCGACATGCTTCACAATCGGTTGTCATTGGTTATAAAACTCGACATGCCCCAAAAACCACTCCCTTTGACGGAAACCGACGCGGCACCCGCACGTGCCGCGCGCAAGCCGCCGCCTGTAGCGGGCCATAAGGCTGTGGTCAACCGGTTCATTGCGGCTTACATCATGGGGGTGGCCAATCGGCTGGCCAACGGTGCGTCCAACCATTACCGCAAACAACACAATCTGGGCATGGCCGAGTGGCGCACGATGATGGCGATTGGCGAAAGTTCTCACCGCATCGTGCGTGAAGTCGCTGAAATGGCCGATCTGGATTACGCTGCAGCCAGCAAAAGTCTGAAGGTTTTGACGCTGCAAGGTTTGGTCGAGGTGGAACAAACCCGTAGCCGAGGCCGTGCGGCCATGGCCCATCTCACTCCGCAGGGCCTGAAGATTTATGAAGAACTCTGCCAGTCGGCCATGGCCCGGCAAGAACGGCTGTTGGCCACGTTTTCAGAGGCCGAAATCGAGCAACTCTGGTCTCTGCTCAGACGCATCGAAGCACAAACTCCCTTCATGAATCAGGAGCCCTGAAGGAGTTGACAAGCAAGCCCAACTCAGGGCTGCACATACCGCGCAAAGCCCGCTGCCCGCAACTGGCATGCCGGACACTGTCCACAGCCATAGCCCCAATCGTGGCGCTGCGTGCGGTCGCCCAAATAGCAAGTGTGGGTGTGCTCCACGATCAAGTCCACCAGCGCCTGCCCGCCTTGCGCCGGGTCGGCTTGTTGGCCCAAGTCGTGCGCCAGTTGCCAAGTTTGCGCTTTGTCTATCCACATGAGGGGCGTTTCGATCAACAGCTTGCGGTCCATGCCCAAGGACAGTGCCACCTGCATGGCCTTCATGGTGTCATCGCGGCAATCCGGATAGCCCGAAAAATCGGTCTCGCACACGCCGGTGACGATGACCTGCAAGCCCCGGCGGTAGGCCAAAGCGGCGGCCAACGTGAGGAACAGCAGGTTACGCCCCGGCACAAAGGTGTTGGGCAGGCCCGAGCTTTCCATCTCAATCGCCGTGTCGCGGGTCAAAGACGTTTCGCTGATCTGCCCCAGGATGCCCGCGTCCAGCAGGTGGTCCTCACCCATCTTGGGGGCCCAAGCCGGAAACCGCGCCTTGATCGCAGCCAGCACGTTCAGGCGGGCGTCCAGCTCGACCTTGTGGCGCTGGCCATAGTCAAACGCCAGGGTTTCGACCCGTTCGTAACGGCTCAAAGCATGGGCCAGGCAGGTGGTGGAGTCTTGGCCACCAGAAAACAGAACAAGGGCAGATTTGTGCATGGGGAAGGATGGTAACGCTGTCCATGCAGGGGGAGCTGTCAGAGTCTGGGCGCGGCTGGGCGCAGCTGGGCGCGGCTGGGCGCGGCTGGGCGCGGCTGGGCGCGGCTGGGCGCATTTGGAAGGGGCCGGCGGCGGGCTCCTCATGAGGCGGGGGTACGCCAAAATCGTCGCCCGCCGCCGCCCCCTTCCAAACGCTGGTGGTGGTCGTCAGCCTTGCTGGAAGAGCGCGCGAACCTTACGGGTGATGAACAACGGCCCTGGGTGTGCATGCCGCGCAGCCCATGGTCTGCTGTGGGTGGGTGAGGGCGGGCAGAGGGTGACGATTTTGGCGTACCCCCGCCGTATGAGGAACCCTGTGCACGCCCTCGCCCACCCACACCACACCCGCCAGAAATTGACACTCGCCATAGGGGACAATCACCCACTTAACCAGCCGTCCAACCCCAGTGTCCCCCCACCTCCCCATCCTGCGCGAAGTTTTTGGCTACGACGCCTTTCGCGGACCGCAGCAGGCCATCATCGACCATGTGGCGGCCGGGGGCGATGCGCTGGTGCTCATGCCCACAGGCGGGGGCAAATCGCTGTGTTACCAAATTCCGGCCATTGCACGCCAGCGGGCTGGCCACGGCATCACGGTGGTGGTGTCGCCGCTGATCGCGCTGATGCACGACCAAGTGGGCGCACTGCACGAAGCGGGTGTGAACGCCGCTTTTTTGAACTCAACCCTGACGAGCGAAGAAGCATCTGACATTGAACGCCGCTTGCTGCGCGGCAAAATCACTTTGCTTTACGCGGCGCCCGAACGCGTGACCAACGGCCGCTTTCTGGCGCAAATGGATTCGCTGCAAGAGCGCGGCCTGCTCAGCCTGTTTGCCATCGACGAAGCGCATTGCGTGAGCCAGTGGGGCCACGACTTTAGGCCCGAATACCGGGGCCTCACGGTGCTGCACGAACGCTACCCCGGCGTGCCGCGCGTGGCGCTGACCGCCACGGCCGATGCGCTCACGCGTGCCGACATCATCGAGCGGCTGCAGCTGGAAAGCGCCGAGCTGTTCATCAGCAGCTTTGACAGGCCCAACATCCGCTACACCATCGTTGAGAAAAAAGAAGCCAGTACCCAGCTGCTGCGCTTCATTGAGCGCGACCACCCCGAAGCCGCGGGCGTGGTGTATTGCCAATCGCGCAAACGGGTAGAAGAAATCGCCGCCATGTTGTGCGAGGCGGGCGTCCATGCGCTCCCTTATCACGCGGGGCTGCCCCCCGAGATGCGCCAGCGCCACCAGAACGAGTTTTTGCGCGAAGAAGGCGTGGTGATGGTGGCCACCATCGCTTTCGGCATGGGCATCGACAAACCCGATGTGCGTTTTGTGGCACACCTGGACATGCCTAAAAACATCGAAGGCTATTACCAAGAGACCGGGCGCGCCGGGCGCGATGGCTTGGCGTCGGACGCGTGGATGGCCTATGGCCTGCAAGACGTGGTGAACCAGCGCCGCATGATCGACGAAAGCCCGGCGGGCGAAGAATTCAAGCAAGTGATGCGCGGCAAGCTCGACGCGCTGCTGGCCCTGGCCGAAGCCACCGACTGCCGCCGCGTGCGCTTGCTGAGCTATTTTGACGAAACCTACCAAGGCCAAACCGAGAGCAGCCAGGGCGTGTACATGCCGTATTGCGGCAATTGCGACAACTGCCTGAACCCGCCCGAAGTGTGGGACGGCACCGACGCGGCGCGCAAACTGCTGTCCACCGTGTACCGCTGCCACCAAGCCAGCGGCCACAGCTTTGGCGCGGCGCACACCATGGACATCGTGCGCGGCAAAAAAACCGAAAAAGTGGCGCAACGCGGCCACGAGAGCATCAGCACCTTTGGTGTGGGGGCCGAGTACAGCGAGCAGCAACTGCGCGCCGTGATGCGCCAGCTCATCGCCATTGGCGCGCTGCATGTGCACACCGAAGAAGGCTTCAGCACCCTGCACCTGACCGAAGCCTCCCGCGCCGTGCTGAAGGGCGATGTGCCGGTGCAGCTGCGCGAGAGCACCAGCCAACGTGCCGACAAGCGCACACGCAGCCGCAGCGCCCCATCACCCGCCGCCGCCAACCTGGGGCAAGACGCGATGGTGCGCTACATCAACCTCAAGGCCTGGCGCGCCGAAGTGGCCAAAGAGCACAACCTGCCCGCATATGTGATCTTTCATGACGCGACGCTGGCCGCGATTGCCGAAGCCGCACCCCAAAGCCTGGCGCAGCTGCAAGGCATCAGCGGACTGGGCGTGAAAAAGCTTGAAGCCTACGGCCCGCAGGTGCTGCGGGTGTGCAACGGGGCAGCTTGATGACCAGGGTGAATGCCGTCACCGTCACCCGTCAACCTTGGGTGGTCCCGGTGATGTTCACTTGGTTCAGCTGGGCCTGAGCCTTGACCAGAGAGGGGACCATCTCACTGCCGTAGCCCAATGCCACAGCGGTGTTCAAGGCCTGGTGCACGCTGGTGCCGATGATGGAGGGCACCTTCACGCTTTCCGTCAGGTGCGAGTAGTAACGCAAATCCTTGGCCGCATTGTTCAGCTCAAACTTCATCGCGCCGTAATCACCTTGCAAGGTTTTGGCCATCAACTGGAACAGTCCCGAATTGACCCCGCCAGCCGAAATGACCTGCACCAGTTGGTCCAGGTCCACGCCCGACTTGGCCCCCACCGCAAAAGCCTCGGCCGTGGCGGTGCAAATGGCCTGCGCCACAAAGTTGTTCAGCAGTTTGATGACGTGGGCAGAACCCATGTCGCCCACATGAAACACGTTTTCGCTGTAGGCCCGGATGACCGGCTCAATGCGCGCGAACACCTCGGGCGATGCGCCCACCATGGAGTTGAGCTTGCCCGCCTCTGCCTCGATGGGCGTGCGCGCAAGCGGCGCATCTACATAAATCACGCCATGCTCAGCGCACAGGGCGGCCAGGCGCCGAGTGGAGTCGGGCTCGCTGGTGGATGTGTCGATGATGACCAGACCCGAGCGAGCCTTGGACAGCAAGCCGCCCGGCCCGGCCACCACCGCCTCGACCTGGGGCGAGCCGGTCACACAAATGAGCACCGCATCGCAGGCGGCCAAATCGACATGAGTGCCCACCTGACGTGCACCTGCGGCTAACAGGTCTTGTACAGGCGTGGTGCGCTGATGGACCGAGATCGACAAATCAAAGCCCTTGGCCCGGATGTTTTTGGCCATGCCATGGCCCATCAAACCCGAAGCGCCGACAAATCCGATGTGCTGCATGTGAGCCTCTGCTTTAGTGAAGGGGGTGGATTATTCTGGAACGCTCGCCAACAAGCGGCTGTCACCTGCGTGCTCAGCGAGCAACCATCGCGCCGACTGTGCAGGCATTTTTCAGGCATCCACCGCAATCGCCCCCCGCCGAATCTGGTCACGCTCCAGGCTTTCAAAAAGCGGCAAGTGCGGCGCATATGCAACGGGGCGGCTTGATCACTTGCGCACTGCCGGCACCTCGATGGGCAAGCCCTCACCGCGCCACATCAGGTACAGCGCCAGTTGCCGCATCTCCAGGGCACCCCAAAGCGGAACTTCGGCGCGGACACCGGCATAACAACTGCGAAAACGCCGCTCCAGCGATCCAGGTTTTTGCCATTCCAGACGGTACACCGGGTAGCCATTGGGCTGCCCTTGACTCAGCGGGTCGGTGTACAGGCGTTGCCCAAAATTTTGGTCATGGCACTGGGCGCACGACAAATTCATTTGGCCTTGGCGTTGTGCATACAAGGTGGCCCCCGCTTGCCAGTGTCCGCGCGCCGCACCGCCAATGTCCACCCGCAAGGGCATGCCTTTGGAGGCCTGCGTCACCAGCAAACTCAAGCCAAGCAAGGCATCTGATTCAGGGGGCATGGCCGCCGCTTGTTGGTGGCGCATGGTGCATTGGTTGATGCGGTCTTCCAGATTGAACAATCGCCCACTGGCGGCATCGATGGCGGGGTAACGCGAGGCGACGCCTTTCATGCTGGTGGCCACTGCACCGTGACAACTGACGCACGATTTGCCGTTAACAGCACTGGCTTGGCTCCAAGCTTGCGCCCCTTGGCTCAGCCAGAGTTGCGCTGGGTTGGCAAACTCATCGGCTTGCAAGGCTTGCACATCCTTGCCCGAATAATGCAGGCCCGATTTGAGCTGCGACAAAGGCAAGCTGCGCGCGGGTGGCGCTGCCGTTTGCGCAGCGGCGTAGCCACTCACCGACCACAACGCGATCAGCATGAAAACCAACCAGAACGTCTTGAGCACGGTGCGCACACACCCAGCTGCGGGCATCGATGCGAACGCTCTGCTGCTCATGCGCTCAGGGGTTGCTCTTGGGCAAGACCGGCAGCGTTTGCCGCAAGTGGCCTTTGACACCCCGGTCATCGATCCACGCCACATGCATCTCGGCCGTTTGTTCTGCTCGGACAAAAAATTCGAACAAGGGATTGGCCGAAATTCCCGACGAAGGCTCCACACGGAACACCTCTTGCTGGCCCCAAGTGCAAGTCAATGACCGGATCACATTGCGTGGCACCAATTTGCCCAACAGGTCTTGCAGATAACCCGTGTCCATGGGGTGTTGCACCAGCAGACGGACTTTGACCACATCCCCCGCCAAGACGCGTTCAGGCCATTGGATGCGTGCAAATGCCATGGTCATGAGGCGTCGACGCAAGCCGACTCGGTGATGATGATTTCCATCTGGCCATAACGAAACTCGCCATTGGACAGGCGCGCCAACGCGACCACTTGCTGGGTGCCCGCCAAGCGCAGGCGCGTGCTGACTTCGGCCCGTCCGTTCCACGGCCCCAAACGGAAAACCGCCATTTGGGTCACCGGATTGCGCTGAGACAACAGGTACAAATGCGTCACATGGTCTTGCGCCGTCATGGGGCTTTGCACCTGCACCGTGACAGGCACCAAAGTGCCGTTGTCGGCCAGTACGGGGGCCACGATCTTCACGTCTTGCTGCAACAAACGGGCGCCTTGGGTCAGGGGCTCGGTCATTTGCGCCAAGCTCAACAACTTGCCCGATGCCATGTCTTGGGCGCGGCTGGGCCACAGCTGAACTGCCAGCCCATAAAGACCGCCCCGCAGCGCTTGCCGCAAGCCCTCGCGACGGGTCAATGTGGGCCACTTCATGGCGTGGCCTTGCTGGGCAAGAACAGGTAACTCAAGATGTCTTCAAGCCCCTGCGCCGTCAAAATGGTTTGACCCTTGTAGGGGCTCGCCACCTTGTTCAAACCCTCGGTGCTGAGATAGGCCGGCATGATGGTTTGCGGGTTAAAGCGCCGGGCATCGGCGATGCGCTCGCGGGCTTGGGTCTTGGTGCTGCGCTCGGCCAAACCGACCAAAGACGGGCCGAGTGCGCCACCCACAGGCAAACCCTGCACTTGATGGCAGAGCACACAGCCGCTGTCTTGCCTTTGCAAGAGCAGGGCTTTGCCCCGCTCGGGCGAGCCGGCTTGGGGAGCCTCAGGCGTTTGCGCTGCGACACAGCCAGCGCTGAACACCAAGGCCCACACCCGCGCAAAGCCCAGCACCGTCATGCCCGTGCCAAAGTCAAACCATGGTTTTTCAAAGGCAAGCTGCGGATGCGTTTGCCCAAAGCGGCCGAAATGGCGTTGGCCACAGCGGGTGCCAAAGGCGCCTGGGCCGGCTCGCCCACACCGCCCCAGAAGCCACCCGTGGGGGCAATCACCACCTCCACCTTGGGCATTTCGTTCAAACGCATCATGCGGTAATCGTGGAAGTTGGATTGCTCCACACGCCCGTCCTTGATGGTGTTTTCACCCCAGAAGATGGCAGTCAAACCGTGCACCACGCTGCCCTGGAACTGGGCAACGATGTTGTCGGGGTTGACGGCATAGCCGGGGTCAATGCCAATCACGATGCGGTGGATCTTGACCTCGTTTTTGGCATTGATGGAGACATCGCACACGCAGGCCGTCCAACTGCCATAACCGTCGGTGGCAGCCACGCCCCGGAACACACCCGGGGCAGGCTTTTTGTCCCACCCGGCCGCTTGGGTCACGGCCAACAAAATGGCACGGTCGCGGTTGGCTTTTTCATTGTTAGGCAGCATGGCCAAGCGGTATTGAACCGGGTCTTGCGCTGCCGCCTGGGCCATCTCGTCAATGAAACACTCACGCCCAAACGGGTTTTGTGAATGCCCCACGGTGCGCCAAAAACCCACCGGCACATTGGTGTTGCGCTGGGCATAGTCCACCAAGGTGTTGGGGATGTCATAGGGGTGGTCGTTGAAGCTGGCCACCGCCTGACCGTCCACGCCTCTGGGCAAGGGCAGTTTCAGCAAAGTGGCCAAGATGGATGGGGCACTCACACGGATGTGCAGCGCCTCGGCTTTGCCCGTGGCACTCAAACCCGCTTTGAAACGCATCAAGCTGGCTGGGCGGTACAAGCCGTGCTGAATTTCCTCTTCGCGAGACCACAGCATTTTGACGGGCTTGCCGGGCATGGCCTTGGCAATCGCGACAGCTTGGCGCGTGAAGTCTTGCGGGCTTTTGCGCCCGAGTCCTCCGCCCAATTGCATCGGGTGCACTTTCACGTTGGCCTGTGGCACGCCCGCAGTCGCAGCCGCCACGGCCAAAGTGGCTTCGGGGTTTTGCGTCGAGCACCACACATCGAGTTGTTCGCCCTGCAACCAAGCGGTGCAGACCATGGGCTCCATGGTGGCGTGCGCCAAATAGGGCGTGAAGTACTCGGCCTCCACCACCTTGGCCGCTTTGCTCAGCGCGTCTGCCGTGTTGCCGTCGTTGCGGGCCACCGCCAGTTCTGGTTGCTCCATACCCGCTTTGAAGTGGGACATGATGGCGGCGCTGCTCAGGGTGCCGTGCTCGCCCACATCCCAGTCCACCGCCACATCGCGCAGCGCTTCTTTGGCGCGCCACCAGTTGTCGGCCACCACGGCCACAAAGGTGCCCATGTTCAACACCTTGACGATGCCCCTGCGGTTTTCCACCTTAGAGGCGTCCATGGTTTTGATGGTGCCGTTGAACACAGGGCAAGCCGCAATGGCCGCGTGCAACATGCCAGGCACTTGTGCGTCGATACCGTATTTCACACGGCCGGTCACGATGTCGGGAATGTCCACACGCGGGATGGACTTGCCGATCAATGTCCAGGCTTTGGGGTCTTTGAGCTTGACGTCTTTGGGGGCTTCCAGCTTGGCAGCCGTGGCCGCCAGCTTGCCGTAACTGAGCACCCGCTTGCTGGGCACATGGGTGACTTTGCTCAGCGCTGCTTTGCACTCGCTGGCCGGCACGCCCCACTGCTGGGCAGCCGCGGCAATCAGCATCTCACGCCCGGTAGCACCGGCTTTGCGCAGGTATTCCTGCGAATTGCGGATGGTGCGGCTGCCCACCGAAGCCATGTCGCCATAGGCGCGTTTGGTGCGCAGGTTTTCATGCGCCGTGGCGTACTCGACGCGCACCTTCTTCCAATCGGCCTCCAACTCCTCGGCAATCATCATGGGCGCAGAAGTCATACTGCCTTGGCCCATTTCTGCACGGGCGTAGCGGATGACAATCGTGTCGTTGGGTTCGATTTCGACCCACACATTCAGCTGAGGCGTGTTGGCAGCTTGCGCGCTTTGTGGAACGAAAAATCCCATCGACAAACCCGCCGTGGCGGTGCTGGAGATCTTCAAGAAGTGGCGGCGATCCATGCCGGAAGTCAGATCTGGGGTGCTCATGCGCGGGCCCCTTTCTTGGCGGCGGCGTGGATGGCGGTGCGGATGCGTGCATAGGTGCCGCAACGGCAAATGTTGGTCATGGCGGCATCGATGTCTTCGTCGGTCGGCTTGGGCTTTTTCTTGAGCAAGGCCACGGCCGCGAGCATCTGCCCGCCTTGGCAATAACCGCACTGAGGCACCTGGTGGTCGATCCAGGCTTGCTGCACAGCATGCAAGCGGCCCTTGTCGGCCAAGCCTTCGATGGTGATGACTTTTTGTCCAGAGGCACCCGACACGGGATAAACACACGAGCGCACAGGCTCACCGTTCAACAAAACCGTGCACGAACCGCACTGGGCAATGCCGCAACCGAACTTGGGGCCTTTGATGTCAAGCTCATCGCGCAAGGCCCAAAGCAGGGGCATCTCGGGCTCGACATCGAGGCTGCGGTTTTTACCGTTGACGTTCAGTTTCATGACGGGGGACCCTTTGTTCAAAGCAACAGCTTTCAACTGTGGCGAGAAGACCCCTTTTGTGCAACCGGGTAACAACCGACAGTGCCGTCGATTTCCTCTCGAAAGTCACATGCGCGACCCTCACTAAGGGCCCTTCTTGGCGAGGGCAGGCCTCCCACAAAGGCTGAAAACGACTCAGCGCATATCCACCTGAATCGCCCCACGCCGAATCTGATCCCGCTCCAGGCTTTCAAACAGCGCCTTGAAATTGCCTTCGCCAAAGCCCTCGTCGGCTTTGCGCTGGATGAATTCAAAGAACACCGGGCCCAACAGGGTTTGGCTGAAGATTTGCAGCAGCAAACGCTTCTCGCCGTTGGCGGTTGAGCCGTCCATCAGGATGCCGCGTGCCTGCAACTCGGGCACCGGTTCGCCATGGCCTGTCAGGCGCTCTTCAAGCATCTCGTAATAAATGTCGTTGGGGGCAGTCATGAGCGGGATGCCGGCCATCTGCAGCGCGTCCACGCTTTTTAAGAGGTCGTCGGTTAAGAGCGCGATGTGTTGGATGCCCTCGCCGTTGAACTGCATCAAGAATTCTTCGATCTGGCCACCGGTCTTGCCCGACTCTTCATTCAGCGGGATGCGGATCAAACCGTCTGGGGCCATCATGGCTTGGCTGGTGAGGCCCGTGTATTCGCCCTTGATGTCGAAGTAACGAATCTCCTGAAAGTTAAAGAGCTTTTCGTAAAAACCACTCCAATACGCCATGCGGCCTTTGTAGACGTTGTGCGTCATGTGGTCGATGAGCTTGAGGCCGTGGCCCGGCGGGTGGCGGTCCACGCCGTCGATGAATTCAAAGTCGATGTCGTAAATGCTTTTGCCGTCTTCAAAACGGTCGATCAAATACAAAGGCGCGCCGCCAATGCCCTTGATGGCTGGCAGGCGCAACTCCATGGGGCCGGTGGGCACATCCACCGGTTGGGCTCCGAGTTCCAGCGCCCGCGCATAAGCCTTGTGCGAATCCTTCACCCGAAACGCCAGCGCGCAAGCGCAAGGGCCGTGCTCGGCTGCGAAGTAACCGGCCAGGCTTTTGGGCTCGCGGTTGACGATGAAATTGATGTCGCCTTGGCGGTACAGCACCACGTCTTTGGATCGGTGTTTGGCCACCAGCGAGAAGCCCATCTGCTCGAACAGCGGCTCCAAGGTGTTGGGGGTGGGGGATGCGAACTCGACGAACTCGAAGCCGCACAGGCCCATGGGGTTGTCAAACAAATCGGCCATGAAAGTCTCCAGTGAAAAGCAGGGCCGCGCTGCAAAGTGAGCACGGCCCGAATTGAAATCGGTCAAACGAAACAGGGGGAATGTTTAAAAGCCCTGCGGCGGTGCGCAAGGCTTGCCCCGCGTGCTGCGCGCGAGGTGGATGCCGAAAATCAATACCTGGATGGACATGCGCCGATGGTCGTCGCCTGACTGCCAAATGTCAAGCGACGAGGGATGGGCGATGGGCCTTATTGCGGCTCGATGCCCGCCTTCTTGACCAGCGCAGCAAAGCGCTCCATTTCACTTCGGAAGACGCGCTGAGCTTGCTCGGGCGTGCTGATGGCGATCGTGTTGCCTTGCTTGGCCATGACTTCCTTGACGGCCGGATCGTTGAAGGCCTGCACCAGGGCATCGTTGACCCTCTTCACATTGGCAGCGCTCATGCCCTTGGGGCCGAGCACACCAAACCAGGCATCGATCACGTAAGTGGGCAAGCCCTGCTCCACAAAAGTAGGAATGTCTGGCGCAGCGGCGCTTCGCTTGTCGCCACACATGCCCACGGCCTTGAGCGCACCACTTCGGATGTGCTGCTGTACGCTGGGCAAAGCCAAAACGGCAAAGTCAATTTGACCCCCCAACAAGTCAGTGACCATGGGGCCTACGCCTTTGTAAGGGATATGGCGCGCCTTGACACCGGCTTCGTCCACAAACATCTCGGCGGCCAGGTGCAAGATCGTTCCCGTGCCACCCGAGCCAAAGTTGTAACCGTCCGGCTTGGCACGCAGGGCGGCAATGAATTCACGGCTATTGTTTGAGGGCACTTTTTGGGGGTTTGCCACCAACACCAAGGGGGTGCTGCCCAACACCGCGATGGGCGTGAAGTCACCGGGCATTTCAAAAGGCAGGCCTTTGATGACGCTGGGGAAGATCACCACGTTGTTGGAGACCACCGACAAGGTGAAACCATCGGGCGGGTTCTTGGCCATGGCCTGCAAACCAATCACGCCACTGGCGCCGGCTTGGTTTTCCACCACCACGTTGGCACCCAAAGCCTTGCCAATCGCAGGCGCTGCTGCGCGTGTGATGGCGTCCACACCCGAACCGGTGGCATTGGGCAGAATGAATTTGACGGGACGGTCCGCTTGAGCAAGCGCCATGCCTGGCAAGGCCGATGCGGCAGCCGATGTCAAAGCGGCCAAGGCGGCGCGGCGAGTGAAGTGGGATTTCATGGTTTTGTCTCTTTCTTTTCAGATGGATGGTTAATTTACAACAGGGCACCGGATGGGCTCAGGCCACCGCCTTGAGCGCACGCAAGTTTTCAATTTCCGCAAGGCTCAACCCAAGCCCTTGCAGCAATTCATGGGTATTTTCGCCTTGCTTGGGCGGCTGGTGGCGCACGCCCAGTCGCTGCCCGTCCATGGTGAAGGGGAAAAGCGCGGCGCGGGCCGTCTGCCCGGCTTTGGGGCCATCGGTGAGGCGCACATCGGCCAAACCGCCGGTGGCATTCAGGTGCGGGTCGTCAAACAGCTCTTCGGGCTTGACGATGGGCGCAAAGGGCAAACCGGCTTTCTCAAAAATCGCGGTCAGCTCGGCGGCGGTGAAGGCCTGAAGGCGGCTGCGCAGCTCGGGCATCATGACATCACGCCGCGAGACACGGGCGTTGTTGTCGCTGTAACGCGGGTCGGCCTTGAGGTCGGCAAAGCCCAGCACATCGCAAAAGGTGACCCACTGTGCGTCGCTGACCGCTGCCAAAAAAATCTGCTCGCCATCCTTGACGGTGAACACGTCGTACACCGCCCAGGCCGAGATGCGGTTGGGCATGGGCTCGGCGGCCTTGCCCGTGATGGCGTACTGCAGCATGTGCTGGCCCACCAGAAAAACGTTGTTCTCAAACAGGGCCGACTGAATCTCTTGCCCGCGCCCGGTGATGCCGCGCTGGATCAGCGCGCCCAGCACGCCAATGGCGCCGAACATGCCGCCCATGATGTCGTTCACGCTGGTGCCTGCACGCAGCGGGTCGCCCGGGCGCCCCGTCATGTAGGCCAAGCCACCCATCATCTGCACCACTTCATCAAGCGCGGTGCGGTGGTCATACGGACCCGGCAAAAAGCCCTTGAGACTGGCGTAAATGATCTTGGGGTTTTGGGCCGACAGACTGGCGTAGTCCAAGCCGTACTTGGCCATGGAGCCGGGCTTGAAGTTCTCGGCCACCACATCGGCCGTGGCGCACAGGCGCCGCGCTATCTCCGCGCCTTCGGGGCTTTGCAGGTTGAGTTGGATGCTCTTCTTGTTGCGGTTGAACATGGGGAAAAAACCCGCGCCCGAACCCAACAAATGCCGCGTGCGGTCGCCCTCGATGGGCTCGACCTTGATGACCTCGGCCCCCATGTCGGCCAGCACCATGCCGCAGGTGGGGCCCATCACCATGTGGGTGAACTCGACGACGCGCAGGCCTTCGAGCGGGAGTTTCTTGTCGGACGTGTTCATGCAGTCATCTCTGGCATTTGCAGGATTTTGGGCAAGCCCGCCTGCGCGATCGAACCATGCAGGCATTCGCCTGCGAGCCACTGCGCCACTTGGGTGCGCAAAGCCATGAGCTTACCGAAATCGATACCGGTTTTGATGCCCATGCTGGCCATCAAATACGTCAGGTCTTCGGTGGCCACGTTGCCACTGGCCCCCGGGGCATGCGGGCAGCCGCCGATGCCGGCCAAGCAGGCGTCAAACCGGGTTTCACCGGCTTGCAGGGCAGCCATGACGTTGGCCAAGCCAAGACCACGGGTGTCGTGAAAGTGCCCGCAGCCAAGCTTGTCACCTGCCACTTCGCGGGCCTTGGCAAACAGCTCACCCACTTGGCGCGGGTCGGCGTAGCCCACCGTGTCAGCCAAGCCCACGCGGTCCACACCCAGAGCGACAACCGACTGGAGCAAGCGCAGCACTTCATCGACGGCGACCTCACCCTGAATCGTGCAGCCGAACGCGGTGCTCATGCCAACCTCGATGCGGATGGCCGAACCCCGGGCCCGGCGGGCCTCCACCATGGCAGCTATTTCGGCCACCACGTCGTCGGGCGCTTTGCGCAGGTTAGCCAAGCTGTGTGCGTGACTGGCTGACAAGGGCAGCAGCATCCAGTCGGCACCGCTGTCCATGGCGCGCTCGGCCCCCTTGAGGTTGGGCACCAACACCGACACGATCAGGCCCGGCAGGGTTTGGGCAAAGGCCACCAGCTCGGCAGTGTCGGCCAGCTGGGGCAAGAGTTTGGGCGGTACAAAGGAGCCGACTTCGATCTCACGGATGCCCGCATCGTAAGCACTCTGAATCCATTGCAATTTTTGCGCAGTGGGCAAGGTGCGGGCGATGCTTTGCAGCCCGTCGCGCAGGCCCACTTCGCGGACCGTCACGCGCTGGGGCCAATGAAATGTGCTCATGTCCAATGTCCTTTGCTGGGGTGTGCGAGGAGTTTAAAGGCTCGGATCGCTCATAGAATTGAGATGGACCTCTGCCAAAGGGGCGAAGCATTCCTCACGCACACGCCCTGACATGAACAGCTCCGACTGGAAGATTCTTTACCTCAGCCAAGACCCTGGCCTGATCAGCCGCCAACTTTCAGGGGAGCCGATCACCCGCGCGCAGGCCGGGCCGCTGCGCGACGATGTCTCGACCGACGAGATCACGCCGGTGCACATCCTGAGCCATTACGACAACACCTTGGGCGAATTTGCCCACACTGGGCTGCGCTGCCAAGGAGAAAATCCCATCGCTCGCCAAGCCCTGCGTCAAGCCGGTTTTCAGGTGCTGGTGGCGGGCCGCCGCTATGGCAAGGGCTCTTCGCGCGAGCACAGCCCCACTGCCGAAAAGCTGGCGGGCGTGCAACTGGTGATTGCCGAAAGTTTTGAGCGCATCTACCGCCAGAACGCCGACAACATTGGCTTGTTCACCTCGACCGATTTTGGTTTGTTGGACCGCATGGAACGCGGTGAGGCTTTGACGCTGGAGGACCTGTTGCAAGGACGCGAGCCGCTGGCTGCTTCGATTTTGGGGGCGGGGGGGTTGCTGCGCTGGGGACGGCGGTTTTTGTCGAGCGTGGATTCGCCCACGGGGGTGGGCTCCTACGAGAAAGACCGCAGGCGAACGGTCGCCATCAAAGCAAACGGCCCTCAAACGCTGTTTGAAAAAATCCTGAAGCGCCACCACCTGACAGCCCCGCACACACCCGATCAGCCGCACACCGGCGATGGTCTGTTCGTGCGGGCCGACTGGCGTTTTATTCACGAGTACTACACCGGCATGGCCGATACCTTGATGAAAAATGCACTGGGGCAAGATTTCACCTTACAAAGCCCAGCGCAGATTGTGGTGTTTGAAGACCATACCTCCTACGTCGAAGAAAGCCCCGCCCATGTGCAGGGGGGCTTGATCGCCAACATGCACGCCATGAGCCAAGCACAGCGCAACTTTGCCGCACGCCACGGCCTGCGCATGCACCGCACCCTGACCGATGCCGAAGTGCTGCAAGACGACGGCAGCAATGTGGCCGGTATCTCGCACGCCATGGTGGCCGAACACTACGCCCTGCCCGGGCAGGTGGTGGTGGGCACCGATTCGCACACACCGCACAGTGGCGCTTTGGGTTGTGTGGCCTTTGGCGTAGGCACCACCGACATGGCCAATGCCTTTGTGACTGGCGCAGTGCGCGTGACGCTGCCCGAGTGTGTGCGCGTCGAGCTGCAAGGCAAGCTGCCTGCAGGCGTGACCGCCAAAGACCTGATGCTGCACCTGCTGGCCACACCTTACATCCGCAGCGGCAGCGGCGTGGGCAAGGTGTTTGAGTTTGCGGGTGAAGGCATCGCCCACCTGAGTACCGACGAACGCGCGACGCTCACCAACATGTGCGCCGAGTTGGGCGGGCTCACGGGCATCGTGGCACCCGATGCCGAAACCTTGCGCTTTATCCGTGAACGCCGGGGCGTGGACGCGGTGATCGATGACTGGATGCACAGCGACGATGGCGCGCATTACGCCCACAACATGACGGTCCATCTGAACACCCTCTGCCCCATGGTGGCCAGACCCGGTGACCCGGGTCTGGGACTGGCGCTGTCTGAGCTGCAAGAACGCGTGCGCATCGACATCGCCTATGGCGGCTCCTGTACAGCAGGCAAGCGCGAAGACTTTGACCATTACCACGCGGTGTTGGCCTGGGGTCTGAACAACAATCTCAAGCTGCCCGAGGGTGTGCAGGTGTTTTTGCAATACGGCACGACTGCGGTGCGTGATTACTGTGCAGCGCAGGGTTACGACAAGACATTCGCCGCTTTGGGTGTGCGCATCCTGCAGCCCTCTTGCGGGGCTTGTGCCAACTGCGGACCGGGTTCGTCGACCGACTCGGCGCAGGTCACGGTGAGCGCCATCAACCGCAATTTTCCGGGCCGCTCAGGCCCGGGCCAAGTCTGGCTGGCCAGCCCACCCACCGTGATGGCCAGTGCGCTGGCCGGGGAGTTGATCTCTTTTGAAACATTGCGGCGGCGCATCAGCGGCTAAGCGCCACCGGAGGTGTCAGCGGTAAAACGCTTCGACCTTGCCCTTGAGCTTGATCAGCAAGGGCTGGCCTTTGCGGTCCAGCGTCTTGCCCGCAGGCACGCGCACCCAGCCTTCGCTGATGCAGTATTCCTCAACGTCGTTGCGGTCCTTGCCATTGAAGCGGATGCCAATGTCGTGCTCGAACACGGCGCGCACATGGTGCGGGCTGCGGGTGTCGATAGCCAGGCGGTCAGGAAGTGCTGGACGAGATGCTGCGTCTTTAGAGATATCGGTCATGGCTTTGAACTTGTGAACAAGCTACCGAATCTATACCAAAACCCGAGGGACATTTCTGTTTCCGTGATCCCCATGTGCAGGGTACGCCTTCAATGGACAAATTGGATCCGCACACACAGCTGGTAACCCACACCCCAAACCGACTTGATCGCTGGCTCATCGCCATCGGCCTGTGCGCTTTTGAATTTTTTGCGCAAACGGGCAATCAACTCTTCCAAGGCATGCTTGCTCATCAAGGCATCGTTGTCCTCTTCGGCAAACAAATCGCAGAGCACACCAGACTCCAACGTGTTGTCCTTGGCCTGAACAAGCGCCAACAAAATGATTTTTTCCTTGCTCGTTAGCCGAAGTTTGAGGGTTTGGTCCGGCCCCAACAAGGTGCGATCGCGCAAACTCAGCGACCACTGGTTGGACGCTTGCGAATGCTTCAGGCGCCGCCCCAAACTCAGCAACACCAAAACCAACTCATCCGGCGACACTGGCTTGGTCAGGTAAACGTCTGCGCCGCCCTGTTTGTAGCCCGCAATGCGGTCGTGCAGCGCCACTCGGGCGGTCATGATCACAATACCCGCATCGGGACGCGATTGCCGCACACGCCGGCAAAGGCTCAGACCATTTTCCCCTGGTAGATTCAAGTCAATCAGATACAGGTCAAAGGCAATGCGGGCATTGAGTTCATCCAAACCCGATGCGCTGTTGGCCGCATGCACCTCAAAGCCATGCGCCTCCAAATGCACCTCGATTTCTTCCCGCAGCAAGCGGTCGTCCTCCACCAAGGCCAACACCAATGGCGCGGATGATTCTTTGGCGTCACGGTGCAAGTCGTTCAACGGGGAAATCTCACTTCAAAGACCACGTCTTGGTCGATTTTTTGGTAGTGCACATGCGCACCCATTTTTTGTGCCGCGGAATTGACCAAACTCAAGCCAATGCCCATGCCCGGGCTGTCTTGGAAACTGGGATGGCGGTAGTAGCGCTCAAACAAACGCGCCTCGTCTGGATGGTGATCATCCGCCACACGATTGCTGATGCGAAAACAAGTCATGTTCGAAGCTTCGTCTTGAATGCTGATCCTGACTTTGCCGTCTTGGGCATATTTAACAGCATTACTCACCAAGTTCTCGATGATCAAAGCCAGGAAATGTGGGGCAGCTCGGAAAACCACCCCATCCTGAATGTCAAGCTCAAAGCGTTCAGGCTCACGGTACTCCTGCATCACCACGTTCATCAGTTCGAGTGCTGAGACGGTCTCCTCTGTGCCGAGGGCCTCCATCCGTTCAATTTTGTTGGAGAGCGCAACATGCTCAATCATGGCGTCCATGCGCTCTACCGAGGCATTGATGTGCATCATCCTATCGGATGACTCACCCTGCACCAACACGGTTCTTTTGAGCGATGCCATCGCAAACTTGATGGTGCTCAAAGGCGTCTTCAATTCATGGGTCAGCATGTCAATCAGATCTCGGCGTTCTTTCAAACCGTCTTCATGAGCTTTGGATTCGGCGGCTTGAATTTTCAAGGCCTGCAGTTCCAAGAATTTTTTCCGATTTCGGCTGGCCTTTTCTGTAGCGACCAACCAAAAAATCACGATGCCAATCGGGATGCCGTTGAGCCGCAGGTCCCCGCTGGTTTGCACCAGCTTAAATTGATCCCGCCAATCCTCGTAGCCGAAACTGTAGGGAAACCCCAAGACAATGAATAGTAGAAAGACCAACCATCCTGCTGTAAAAATCCATCGACCAGACATGGGTGTGCTGACCGTGCGCGCACCCCATATCTGGATATAAGGGATTAAAAAGCCAAGTCCGTAATTCACCAAGCCTGCCTCGGTTTCGTACCCAGATAAAACAAGCAGAAGATTGAAACCGCATGCCATCAGAACAGCAGCGACCCATTTGTGGTAGGTCGAACTGGGCTTGTAATCAGAAACAACCGCCCATGCCAAAAGGACCGTCATTGCCATGCGCATCACCAACGCCAAGCTTGTCATGGTGTTGGGTTGAACCTCCAGCATGACACCCCACCATTCCTGCAAGGCACCTGAAAAAGCGCAAATCGACAGCACAACCGTCGTTTGAAATCCACAAAATACCAGCAGCAAGCGTGAACGTTCAAAAAACAGAAACGTCACCGAAAGAACCAACAATGCGACGGAAAGGTTCAAAGCGGTGTTGACGCTTTTGATCACTCCAATCGATGACTCGAAAACCTGATCAGGAGCCATCACATCCATGCGCACTATGCGAACACCGGTCGTTTGCACCTTCAAATATGCAAACTGATTGCGCGCGTTTGATGCATTGAATTCGAAACAGTGCTGTAGCTCGATGCAAATATTTTTCTTTTCCAACTGCAACTCACCCCCAAGTTGGTGCGTCCAGTTTCCGAAGGTTTGTTGGTAAAAATCCAATTTGTCCAGCGTGTAGGGATCCACCCTTAAAACCAAAGAAAGGCCCGGGTCTGGAGCCGCACTGGCTGGGAGGTCCTTCAGTTGAATCCGAATCCAGGTTTCACCCCGAGTAAATCCAAGGCGAAGTTGCCCCCGATAGGGTTGAAATGCCTGCGCTTGGATGCTCTCCAGTGTGTGCGTTTGCTGATCGTCGTGGAAAAAAGCTGTGTCGACTTCATAGCGCTCCTGTCCTGCATACAAGGACAGTTGGAACAACAAGAGCAACAGCAGACAACACAAGCGTTTCATGGATGTCTCAAATCATAGAAGTTTGAGGTGCCATAAACCATAGGGATGTGAATACAAGCGAAATGATGTGTTGAAAGTGAGAGCAACTGTGAGCTTATGCAGCCCCTGCACAACATTTAACCCCTCAGCTGTGAGCATCTGTGTGTTTTCATGATTTTTGGTGTGCGGTCACACCAGCGTGACTGTTAGATTGCCACCGTCTTATTCACTCACTCTTCGGGACCTCACCATGCCTTCACTGAAACAGCTTGAGCAGCAAAAAGCAGAGCTTGATTTCAAAATCACGCAGTCGCTGGAAATCTTGAAAAAGATGGACGCTGATTTGGAGAAAGCGCGATTGCGGCAAGAAGAGGTGGACCAGGGCACCGCTCAGATCATGGCGGTGATGGAAAAGTACAACTTGACGCAAGAGGACGTTTTTCCCAGCAGCACGGCCAAAGTCGTTCCAGTCAAGTACAAGGAGTCTCAAACTCTCGCTGAAATGCGGCAGTATTTCAACCGCCGCTGACCGCGATAAGACGTCAATGAATGCACCGTTGCCAAGCTGTCCACAGAGGCTCAGAGCAACTCATAAATGAGCGCGTAACTAGTGTCTGCCTCAGTGTAGCGCTTGGTGGCAAAATGCCCGGTCCTTAAGGCCTGCCCGCTTTGGCAGGCACCTGCACTGTGACTGTCGGCTTTTGTCTACCCTCCCCATGAACTTTTTTCCTGCCGGCACGCTTGGCATTGATTTCGGCACCTCCAACTCGGCCATGGCTTGGCTCGGCCCCCAAGGCGACGCCCGCCTGATGGCCCTTGAGGGCGAGGCCTTGGCCATGCCAACAGCGGTGTTTTACAACGCTGAGGACAACAGCACGCACTTCGGGCGCGATGCCATCGGGCATTACCTGGAGGGCACAGAGGGCCGCTTGATGCGCTCGCTCAAAAGCCTGCTGGGCAGCCCACTGCTGCTGGAGACCACGCAGATCGGCCATCAGCAAATCAGCTTTCAGGACATCATTGCCACCTTTTTAGCCGCCCTGCGCGAGCGCGCCACCCAAAGCTTGGGCAGTGCCCCGCGCCGCGTGGTGATGGGCCGGCCAGTGCATTTTGTGGACGACGATCCCGAGCGCGATGCGCAGGCCGAAGCCTCACTGCGCCAAGCGGTGAAGTCGGTGGGCTTTGACGAGGTGTCGTTTCAGCTCGAACCCATCGCCGCCGCGCTGGATTACGAGCAACGCCTGACCCAAGAAAGCACGGTGTTGGTGGTGGACTTGGGAGGCGGCACCTCGGACTTCACGGTGGTGCGCTTGGGGCCAGAGCGCATGCGTCACGCCGACCGCAGCCGAGACATTTTGGCCACCACAGGTGTGCACATTGGCGGCACCGACTACGACCGGCAACTGAATTTGGCGCAGGTGATGCCTCTGCTGGGCTACAAACACATGGGCCCCGAACAACGCGAGGTGCCCAGTGGTGTGTTTTTTGATTTGGCCACTTGGCATTTGATCCACTGGCAATACCAAGCCAAAGCCATCAGCCAAGCCAAAAACCTGCGCAGCAATTACAGCGATCCCTGCCTGCACGATCGTCTGATGTGCGTGCTGACCGAACGGTATGGCCATTTGATGGCCCATGAGGTCGAGCAGGCCAAAATCCGTTGCTCGGTGAACAGTGCCAGCACAGGCATTGACCTGTCGGTGATCGAGCGCGGATTACAAGCAGAGCTCAGCGTGAGCGACATGCAAGCGCAACTGCAAGATTTACTAGACCGCACCGTGAGGTGCGCACGCGAGTGCGTGAAACGCGCAGGCCTGACGAACGCTTCACTGGATGCGATTTACCTGACGGGGGGATCGTCGGCTTTGAGCACGTTCCAGCAGACCCTGCAAGCCGCATTTGTGGGAGTGCCTGTGGTGGAGGGCGATTTGTTTGGCGGCGTGGCGCTGGGCTTGGCCTATAGCCGCTGAATCTGCCGCTGAAGGAGGCGCTTGAACTCAGGCCCAGTCGTCGCCCAAGTCCCACAGGCCGTCGCCCGCATCCGGTTCAGCGGTAGACAAGCCCCCAACGGAGCCTTGGGCGAAATCAGGCGAAGCCGCGTCTACTCCCCACAAGGCTTGAAGGCCTTGCAACAGGGCACCGCCCGCCACCACGCCCGTGGCCACGCCAAGCGCCGTACCGCCCACTTGCCCGACCAAGCCGCGCATCCACAGACTGGGTTGCGCCGCATTGACGCCGCTAACCGGCAGGGACAATGGCGCCTGAGAGGGCACGGCACTGGCGACAGCGTTGGATGCGTCCGATGCTGGCTGCGGGTTTGAGGCTTGCAGTGCCGCAGCCGATGAGGCTTGCAATTGCTGTACTCGGTTTTGCATGGCTTGAAGTGCCAAGGTCAACGCCATGGTCCGTTGCACCAAAAGGTAAGTGGCATCGGTTTGTGAGGCCAAGGCATCCCGGATGAGGCCATCGGCCACAGGATCTTTGGGCTGAACACGCTGCTGCCGCAAGGTGGCCAAGAATTGCTGAAGCTGGTCGCGTTCCTGAGCGTTCATGAGCGAGGTTCTCCTGGCTGGGTCATAACTAAGGATTCAGCATTGTCAGGTTTTTTGCAAATAAACATAAGCACCCATGAGGGGCTGGGCTTGGTCCAGTCGCAAGGGCGCGCGGTGCACCTTGGCCCATTCCCAGCCGTACTCTGCGGCCAGCTTTTGCAAATAGGTCAAGGCGTGCGCATAACGCAAGCTGCTGTGCAGTTGCACTTCAAAACCCGGATCGGCCTCTTCAACGGTCAGGGCCAGCCAGCCGCCCGAACGCACGCGTGGGCTCAGGGCTTCAAAAACCGCCTCCAGCCAGCCCACATAAATGAACACATCGGCCGCCAGCACCAAATCGGCTGGCTCTGTGGTGTGCTGCATGAAGGCCACCAACTCTTGCGCATGCAGGCTGTCGTAAACCCCCAGCGCACGCGCCTTGGCCACCATGACCGAAGACAGGTCCACACCGGTCAAATGCTGGGCGCGGGGGCGGATCAAGGTGCCGCACAAACCGGTGCCGCAGCCCAAGTCCCATACCCGTTCAAAACGGGCCGCCGAGTCCGCGGGCAGGTGCTGCAACAGCACGCTGTGGCCTTGGTAACCCAGTTGCCCGACCAGGTGCGCCTCGAAGTCGTCGGCGTATTGGTCAAAGAGTTTTTCGACATAGGCCGCGGGCGCGTTCACCGAGGGCTGATCCGGGCTCAGGGCGGCCAAGTAATAGCGGTGCAATTCAGGGTCGGCCCCCAGCGCCAGCGCACGTTGGTAGTCCGCGATCGCTGCCTCGGTTTGCCCCATGTCACGCTGGGCATGGGCACGCTGGCTAAAAGCCTCGGCCAAGTTGGGGTCGTGCGCCAGCGCTTGGTCAAACGCCTGCACGGCTTGAGGCAGCTGCCCGGCATAAGCCAGGCATTGACCCCAGCGCAAACAAAACTCGGCGCCATCCGCGCCCAAAGCACGGGCTTTCTCATGGCTGTGCAGGGCTTGTGGCCATTGGCCCAACGCCATCTGCGTGACCCCCCAAGCCACCCAGGCATCGCTCTGCTGGCCATCGGCCGCCAAGGATTGGCGCAGGCATTCATCGGCCCGCTCAAAGCGACCCAACTGCACGCAGCTGGCACCCAGGTTCATCAACACCGACGGCCTGCCCGGTGCCAGCTGCAATGCCCGTTCAAAGAGGGATGCCGCCGCCTCAAATTGGTGGCGTTCAAACTGTTCAACGCCATCCAGAAAGGCCTGGCGGGCTTGTTCGAGTGAGGTGTCCATGCGCGCCAGTGTGACACAGGCTTTTTGACCTCAGGGGTGTGCCCATCCCGTGCAAGGCACAATGCTTTGCAACATGCGAACACCGGAGACACCATGAAAGAAACCCCCTACGCCTGGGTGGTGGTTTGGGCCACATTTGTGTGTCTGGCTGTGATCTTTGGGGTGTCGTATTCGTTCGCGGCGTTTTTTGAATCGTTCGCCGTCGAGTTCTCGGCGCAGCGGGCGGATGTGTCCTGGATTTTTGGCCTCTCGGGCTTTGTTTATTTTGTTCTGGGCGCAGGCGGCGGCATGCTGGCCGACCGCTTTGGGCCGCGCATCGTGTGCTCGGCGGGCATGGCCCTCATTGCGCTGGGCTTGCTGGCCACCAGTTGGGCCACGTCTTTGCTGGCGGTGTATGTGAGCTATGGCTTGTTGGTGGGCCTGGGCATCGCGCTGGTGTACACGCCTTCCATTGCCAGCGTGCAGCCCTGGTTCACCACCCGTCGGGGGCTGGCCGGGGGCATTGCCAGCTCGGGCGTGGGTGCGGGCACCTTGCTGGTGCCGGTGCTGGTGGCCATGGCGATTGGCCCCATGCCTTGGCGCGAAGCCATGCAGCTGCTGGCCTTGGGTGTGTTGGTGCTGGGCTTGTTGGCAGCGGCCTTGCTGCGGCTTGCACCTGCAGCACCGGCAACGGCTTCAGGTAGCACGGGTGCAGGCGGCTCGGCCACGGGCCTGAGTTTGCGCGAAACCTTGCGCAGCCCCACGTTTCGCTGGCTGTATCTGGCCACGGTGCTGGCCTCGCCGGTGATGTTCATTCCGTTCGCGCACGTGTCGGCTTCGGCGCGCGATCTGGGCCTGGGCGAGGCTTTTGCCGTGGGGCTGGTGGGCTTGATCGGTGTAGGCAGCCTGATCGGGCGCTTTGCCATTGGCTTGCTGGCCGACAGGCTGGGCCGGGCGCAGACGCTGGTGCTGATGCAGCTGTCCATGGGAGCGACTTATGCGCTGTGGGGCGCGGCGGGCGGGCAGGGCATGCTGGTGATTTTTGCCCTGTGGTTTGGCCTGAGTTATGGCAGCATCGTGTCGCTGCTGCCCGCCATTTGCATGGATTACTTTGGCGGCAAATCGGTGGCCAGCGTGGTGGGAACGCTCTACAGTGGCGCGGCCCTGGGTAACCTGTTGGGGCCTGTGCTGGCCGGGGCCGCATTTGACAGCAGCGGGCATTACCTGGGCGTGATGGCCGTGTGCGGCGTGTTGTCACTGATGGCCACCTGGGCCTCATGGCAGATGCAGCGCAGCGGGCAGGCCCGGTATTGAGCAAAAAAGAAGGACCACATGCACAACGATTTGCACGCGCTGCGGCGCATCCTCAAAAGTTACCGCACCCTCGCCGTGGTGGGCTTGTCGGCCGAGTGGCATCGGCCCAGCTATTTCGCGGCCAAGTACATGCAGTCTCACGGCTTCAAGATCGTGCCGGTCAACCCGCGTTATGCGGGCGGTGAGATCCTTGGTGAAACCTGCTTCGCCAGCTTGGGCGACATCCCCTTCAAAGTGGACATGGTCGATGTTTTTCGCCGCAGCGAAGACGTGCTGCCGATTGCTGAGCAGGCGGTGCAAGTCGGTGCGAAGTGCCTGTGGCAGCAACTGGGCGTCGCCAACCCCGAGGCCGACGCCTTGGCTCGGCAGGCTGGCATGGATTCGGTCACCAACCGCTGCGTCAAGATCGAACACGCCCGACTGTTTGGGGGTCTGAACTGGGTGGGCGTGAACACCGGCATCATCTCGGCGCGACGGCTGGTATAAAAAGACCATGACCGATCGCACATTCCACCCTGAGACCCTGGCCATCCACGCCGGGCAAATTCCCGATGCGGCCACCGGCGCACGCGCCTTGCCCATCTACCAAACCAGCAGCTTCGTGTTTGACAGCGCCGAGCACGCGGCATCGCTCTTCAACCTGCAGACCTTTGGCAATGTGTATTCGCGCTTGAGCAACCCCACGGTGGCGGTGCTCGAAGAGCGGGTGGCCGCACTCGAAGGCGGACGCGCAGCGGTGGCCTGTGCCTCGGGCATGGCGGCCGAGACCATGGCGCTGATGACCATCTTGCAAGCGGGGGACCATGTGGTGGCCGCTGGGGCTTTGTATGGTGGCTCGGTCACCCTGCTGGCCGTGAGTCTGGTCAAGTTCGGCATCGAGACCACCTTTGTGGATGCGACAAAACCCGAGGCCTTTGCCGCTGCCATGCGCCCCAACACCCGGGCGGTGTATGCCGAGAGTCTGGGCAACCCGAGCATGGTGGTGCTGGACATCGCTGCCGTGGCCGAGGTGGCCCACGCACATGGCGTGCCGCTCATCATCGACAACACCGTGCCCAGCCCCTTGCTATGCAACCCGCTTGCATTGGGCGCCGACATCGTGGTGCATTCGGCCACCAAATACCTCGCGGGCCACGGCACCACGCTGGGTGGCGTGGTGGTTGAAGGCGGTAAATTTCCCTGGGACAACGGCAAGTTCCCGGGCATGACGGAACCATCCAAGGGCTACCACGGGGTGAAGTTTTACGAGACCTTTGGTGACTTTGGTTTTTCCATGCGCTGCCGGATGGAAAGCCTGCGCGTGTTTGGCGCATCACTCAGCCCGATGAGCGCTTGGCAAATTTTGCAGGGCGTCGAGACCCTGCCACTGCGCATGCAAAAGCACTGCGACAACGCTTTGGGCGTGGCCAAATTTTTGCAAGCCGACCCGCGAGTGGCCTGGGTCAACTACCCCGGCCTGAGCGACCACCCACAACACGCCCTGATGCAACGCCAGATGCGCGGTGCCTCGGGCCTGCTGTCGTTTGGCGTCAAAGGTGGTCTGGACCAGGGCGTGAAGTTCATCGAATCGGCCCAGTTCATGAGCCACTTGGTCAACATCGGCGATACCCGCACCCTGATCAGCCACCCGGCCAGCACCACACACCGCCAGCTCGACGAGGCCCAGCAACTGGCCGCAGGGGTGCCGCCGGACATGGTGCGCATCTCGGTCGGCCTCGAGAACCTCAACGACATCCTGTGGGACATCGACCAGTCGCTGGACAAAGCGAGCTCGTGAATGCTTGTTGTCGGGGCTGAGGCCGCCGACCTACAGACCAGCCGCAGCCTGCTTGCGCATGCGCTCGGCCTGGAGCAAACCCAATCCGGCAGCCACCACCAAGGCAATGCCGCACCAAGCCAACAGGTTGGGCACATCGCCCCACATCAAGTAACCCAGCACCAGCGCCACCAACAGGCCGCTGTAGCGAAATGGCCCGATCACGCTCATGTCGCCCCAACGCATGCTGAGCGTGAGCAAGTGGTAACCCGCAGCCAGACACAGCGACGCGCCAAACAGCTGCCACATGTGCCGCGTCGCCATCGGCTTCCAGGGCTCAAACAGACTCCACACACCGGCCAACACAGTGACCATGATCGCCGTCGACAAGGTGATCAAAAGCGAAGGCACTTGCGCGGGCACCAGGCGCGTCAGAAAATCACGCCCCGCGTGCAGCGCCGCCGCAAACAAGCACAGCACGGCATAGGCATTGAAGTCCCCCATGCGCGGCTGCACCACCAAAAGCACACCCGCAAAGCCCAGCAAGATCAGCCCCCAGCGGCCCAGCGTGACCCGTTCGTGCAAAAAGAACACCGCCATCAGGGTCAGGAACAAGGGCCCCGCGAGATTGATGGCCGTGGCGTTGCCCAAAGGGATGTGAAACACCGCAGTGAGGTAGGTGAAGGACGCCAGGCTGTCGAGCACGGCGCGGGCAGGCACCGAGCGCGTCAATGTGGTGCGCCAGTGTTGCAGCTGACCCATCCACCCAGCCAAAGTCAGCAACAGCGCGGTGGTCATCACGCCGCGCACGAAGATCAGTTGCGGTGTGGACAGGTCGGCGCTGACCCATTTGACCAAGGCATCATTCACCACAAAAAACACCATCGCACCGGTCATGGTGACGATGCCACGCCGGTTGTGCTGGCTCATGCCGCCAGCCCTTGCAGAAACGGCAAGGCCTTGGCCAATAAGGTTTCAGGTGCCTCTTCGGCGATGTAATGGCCGCAGGGCAAGGCCTCGCCGCTGACATGATGGGCCACTTTCTGCCATTCCTTGATCGGATCAAAGCAGCGCTGCACCACGCCTTGCGCGCCCCACAGTACCTGAATAGGCATCTGAAGCCGTCGCCCCTGCCCGATGTCCTCCCGATCGTGGACCAGGTCAATGCCGGCAGCAGCCCTGTAGTCTTCGCACAACCCATGGGCTGCGCCCGGCAGGGCCAAGCAGCGCTGGTATTCGGCCAGGGCCCGCGGATCAAACGGAGCGAGCCCAGCGCTGCGCTTGCCCATCACATCGGTGACATAAGCCGCTGGGTTGGCCATGATCAAACGTTCGGGCAGGGGCTGTGGCTGGATCAAAAAGAACCAATGCCAATAGGCGCGTGCAAAGGCCTCGGTGGTCTGTTCGTACATGGCCAATGTGGGCGCGATGTCGAGCAGGGCCATGCGGCTGACCACTTGCGGGTGGTCCATGGCCAGCCGATGCGCCACCCGGGCGCCCCGGTCGTGGGCCAGCAGCGCAAAGCGCGCAAAACCCAAGCGCTGCATCAGACCCACCATGTCTTGCGCCATGCTGCGCTTGGCATAGGCGGCGTGGTCTGGCCCGCCTTCGGGCTTGGACGAATCACCGTAGCCACGCAAATCGGCCGCCACGACGGTGAAGTGTTGCGCCAGCGTGGGGGCCACTTTGTGCCAAATGGCCAAGGTTTGGGGGTGGCCGTGCAGCAAGAGCAGGCCGGGCCCCTGTCCACCGACCATGGCTGACATCGAAATGCCGGGGCTGACCTCCAGCAGGTGGTGGGCAAAACCGGGAAACAAAGGCAAGGCGGGGTGATTCATGGGCAGTATTTTTTCCTGAAGGCCATTATTGCCCTGTGAGGGCCTGTCGCCTGTGACCTGTGAGACCCACATTGGACGAAAGCTGGGACGGGCGAGCGCTTAAACTTCCAACTTTGATCCCAACACAAGGAAGACCCCATGGGCGCGCAATGGAAAGCCAAAGGCAAAGCACAAGCCGCAGACGCCAGAGGTAAATTGTTTGGCCGCTTGGCCAAAGACATCATGATCGCCGCCCGCAACGGCGCTGACCCGGCAGCCAACTCGCGCCTGCGCCTGGTGGTTGAACAAGCCCGCAAGGTGTCCATGCCCAAGGAAACGCTGGAGCGCGCCATCAAGAAGGGCGCGGGTCTGCTGGGTGATGCCGTGAGCTTTGACCGCGTGATTTACGAAGGCTTCGCGCCGCACCAAGTGCCGGTGATGATCGAGGTGCTGACCGACAACGTGAACCGCAGCGCCTCTGAAATGCGCGTGCTGTTTCGCAAGGGCCAGCAAGGCACTTCGGGCTCGGTGTCGTGGGACTTTGACCATGTGGGCATGATCGAAGCCGAACCCACCCAAGCCGGGGCTGACCCTGAACTGGCCGCCATCGAAGCGGGCGCGCAAGATTTTGAGCCCGCCGACGAAGACGGCGTGACGGTGTTCATCACCGAAGCCACCGACCTGGACCTGGTCAGCCGCGCCCTGCCCGAACACGGCTTCACCGTGGTGTCTGCCAAGCTGGGCTACAAACCCAAGAACCCGGTCGACCCGGCCAACCTGAGCGCCGAACAACTCGAAGAAGTCGAAGCTTTTTTGGGCGCGGTCGACAACAACGACGATGTGCAAAACGTGTTTGTGGGTTTGCTGGGCTGATGCCTTTCCATTTTTTCAGGAGTTCTGCATGTTTTCATCCCTGAGTTTTCGCCGCGTGGGCTTGACCGCATCTGTCATGGTGGCTGTGGCCGCCAGCAGCACCGCCCTGGCCCAAGCCTGGCCACAGCGCCCGATCAAAGTCGTGATTCCCTTCCCACCCGGTGGGCCCAGTGACCTGGTCATGCGCACAGCGGCCGAAAGGATTTTGGCCAACCTCAAGCAACCCATCGTGATCGAGAACCAACCCGGCGCGGGTGGCAACATCGGCGCGGCCAACGTGGCGCGTGCCGCGCCCGATGGCTACACCTTTTTGTTCGCAACCGACACCCTGCTCACCGTGAACCCGCATGTGTACAAATCCATGCCCTTCAAGCTCGACGATTTGAAGCCCATCAGCGTGTTGTCTTCGTTCAGCCAAACCTTGGTGTGCAACCCTTCGTTGGGTGTCAAAACAGTGTCCGAGCTGATCGCCAAATCCAAAACCTCGCCCTTGAGCTATGCCTCGGGCGGCGCCGGTGTGCCGGGGCATTTGTCCACCGAGTTGCTTCTGAGCATGACCGGCATGCAGATGACGCACATCCCCTACAAAGGCCCAGCCCCCGCCATGCAAGACGTGCTGGCCAACCAGGTGCCTTGCGGTTTGCTGGCCGGGCCCACGGTGCTGCCCCATGTGCGTTCGGGCAAGTTAACGGCGCTGGCGGTGTCGGGCCAGGCGCGCTCGCCCTCTTTGCCAGAAGTGCCCACCATCGAGGAAGCCGGGGTGAAAGGTTACGAGGCCGACTTCAGCCTGATCTTGATCGCCCCCAAACAAGTGCCCGATGACATCGTGGCCAAATTCCGCCAAGCAGTGGTCGACGCGCTGCGCAACCCAGAGGCCACCGAGCGGCTCAAGGCCTCCGACCAGATCGTGATTGGCAGCACGCCCGAGCAGGCGGTCGTCAAAGTGGCCAAGGACTTTGCCAAATGGGGCGCCGTGTCGCGCAAGATCGGGTTGAGTCTGGACTGAACCGGGCGGGGTCAGGGCCGCTCTCGTTACAGCGGTCCATGGCCCGCGTTGCCAGGTCATGGGTGCACACGCACCAGCGTACTCCATCAAGCTTGATCAGCACCCTCGGAATGACTGGAATGGTGCACTCTATACAAATCACAACTTCCCTCCTATTCAAGGCCGTATTCTCTTCGATGGCAGTTATGACACCATTATCTGGAATGATGTCAAAGGCGAACTGTTTTACCCAGCCATGAATATGTATGCCAACTGGATCAACGACAAATCTGGCAACCCGTCAATCTGGCGCACGACCAATGGGACTTCAAGCAATAAGGCTTGACGCCTGCGGGGTAGACGCTCATTTGTTTTGCAGTGGCCATGGCCACAGGCGGCGCTGGCCCAGTCGTGCAATTACAGATTGTCCTGAGGCCAAACCTTTCAGGGATTGACGCTTCCGCCCCTAACGGTAAACCTCACGCCGATTACCGATGCGCAGCACGCGCACCAAGATTTTTTGGTCTTGGATGTCGCAGATGATCCGCCAGTCGCCCACGCGGTATTTCCAATAATTGCCCAAGCGCTGACCCGAGAGGGCCTCACCGATGTCGCGTGGATTGGTCAAGCTGCTGACACGTGTGCGCAGAAAACCCACCAGCCGGATTTGGATGGGCTTGTCAATTTTGCGCAGGTCTTTGAGAGCGTCCGGGTCAAACTCAATTTGCCAGGCCAAGCTCGCGCTCCACGTCTTCCAGCGAAATGGTGTTGCGGTTCTGGCGGGCGCGGGCCTCGGCCAAGAAATAGTCTTCGAGGTCGTCGATGTGTTCGAGGATGGCTTCTCGCACCAGAGCGGTTTTGGTCATTCCGGTCTCTTGGGCCAATTGACCCAAGCGTGCTTCGATGTTTTCGGGCAGGCGGATGGCAAGCATGACTTTTTCCCTTTGATTGGTTGCTATACAAGTATAGCCAGTCCATTCACTGTGTGGCGGTGGCGCCGCACGCGCAGCGAGTTAAAGCGTCATCAGTCACAAACAAGCCGTCTCTTTTGCACGGCCAGCGCCAGCACGTCCAGCACCGGTACGGTCTGCGCAAAGCTGATGCAGGCGTCGGTGATGGACACGCCGTGGGCCAGCGGCTGGCCTTCTTTCAGATCTTGTCGGCCTTCGTTCAAGTGGCTTTCGATCATCAAACCCATGATGCGGCGGTCCCCGCCTGCCACTTGAGCGGCCACATCCTGCGCCACCTCAATTTGTTTGGCGTGCTGTTTGCTGCTGTTGGCGTGCGACACGTCCACCATGACTTGCGGCGCAATGCCTGAGGCCTCCAGCGCCTTGCACGCGGCATCCACATCGGCAGCTGAATAGTTGGGCGCTTTGCCGCCGCGCAAGATGATGTGCACGTCTTGGTTGCCGCGTGTCTCAAAGATCGCAGCTTGGCCCATTTTGGTCATGCCCATGAAGGCGTGCGAGGCTTTGGCCGCCACCACCGCATCTGCGGCCACTTTGATGCCGCCGTCGGTGCCATTCTTGAAGCCCACCGGGCACGACAGGCCGCTGGCCAGTTGGCGGTGGCTTTGGCTTTCGGTGGTGCGGGCACCAATCGCGCCCCAAGTCACCAGATCACTGATGAACTGCGGGCTCAGCAAGTCCAAGAATTCGGTGGCCACGGGCAGGCCGACGTCGAGGATGTCCAGCAACAATTGGCGCGCCATCTCCAGCCCCTGGTTCATGGCAAAACTGCCGTCCAGGTGCGGGTCGTTGATGTAGCCCTTCCAGCCTACGGTGGTGCGCGGCTTTTCAAAGTAAACGCGCATCACGATCTGCAGATCTTGGGCGTGCTTGTCGGCTTCGACCTTGAGCAGCTTAGCGTAAGCGATGGCCTGGTCGTGGTCATGGATAGAGCACGGTCCGACCACCACGACCAAGCGGTCGTCTTGACCCTGCAACACCTTTGAAATATCCAAGCGTGAACGCTCCACCAAGGCCAAGTGCGCAGGCAATGCGGGCAGACGCTCCTCCAGGAGGGCGGGGGTCATGAGGGGGCGCACCGAGGCAATTCGGGTGTCGTCGATGCGGGTTTTGTCTTGGGTGGGAAGCATGGGTTTGAGTCAGCGCAAAATTTGGTGGGCCAGAAAAACAAGCCCGTATTAAAACGCAGGCACGCTTTCTCGGCCCCCACGGGCCGGCAAGCCCACTTTCACTCGTCACTTTCCCCCGCTCATTTGGGCCCTTTGGTGTGCGGTCACAATGGACCGCATGAAACGCCTTTACGCCTATTTTTTCCGCGGCCTGATCACTTTCTTGCCGGTCGGGCTCACGGTCTACGTGCTTTTTTTGTTCGTGACCTGGGTCGAGGGTTTGGCCATGCAGATGCTGCGCCCGTTCACGGGTGAGTTTTACCTGCCCGGCTTGGGTATTGTGCTGGGCACCGGGTTGATTTTAGTGCTGGGGTTTTTGGTGTCGCAGCCTTTCATGAAGCTGGTGCTGGGTTGGGTGGAACTGCCCTTCACCAACTTGCCGCTGGTCAAAAGCATTTACTCCTCGCTCAAAAGCTTTGCCGATTATTTTTCGCCACACGAGCGCGATGCACAACAGGTGGTGCTGCTGAAAAAGCCGGACAGCGACATGTCGATCATCGGTCTGGTCACACGCCAAAACCTGACGGACCTGCCACTGGACGCACACACCCGCCAACACGTGGCCGTTTACTTGCCCATGGGCTACATGATTGGTGGCTACACCGTGTTTGTGCCGCGTGAATGGGTGCAAGTGCTGGACATGTCGGTGGAAGAGGCGATGCGCTCTTCATTGACGGCCTGGATGGGCAACACCAAACCGACAAACTCAGACTGAGGCTTGAAGTTTTGGACGACAAGCCCCATCCAAGCGACAACGGGCTGGTCTAAAAATGGCCACTCAGCTTTTCCAGGCTTTGATTGCGAAAATCGCTGGGGCTGGCACCGGTGTGCTCTTTGAACAATCGGCTGAAGTGGGAGGGGTTGCCAAACCCCCATGAGACCGCGATGTCGGTGATGGGGCGGGCCTTGGGTGTGCTGGCTTGAAGGTCTTTGATGCAAGCCTCCAGGCGCATGCGCTGGATGTAAGCCGCCACCGATTCGCCCTCGCCCTCAAAGGCGTTGTACAAGTGCCTGCGGCTGCAATTGAGGGCTCGCGCTATGCCGTCCACACTCAAGTCAGGATCTCTGAGGTACTTGTGAACATGCTGTCTGATCCTGTCGCGCAAAGCCTCGCGCTGGGTCATGGCGGTTTCTTGACCCGCCAATTCAGACAAGGAGAGTTTGACCAAGTCAATGATCAAGTCGCCCGCACCTTGCGCGGCGCTGTCACTCATGTAGGGCAGCTCTAAGTAGGTGTTGCGCATCGCCTCCAAGGCCACGCGCGATATCCCGCCTGAGCCCAGACGCCGGGCCATCAAACCGTCCAAGCGCAAACCTCTTTGGGCCGCTTGGTCTTTGGGGACCATGACAATCAAATGCTCAACGCGGCTGGGATTGGCCACTTCATAGGCGGTGGTGGTGTCGTAGATCACCCAGCCGCCCACGTCGGCCTTGGCTTCGCGCTGCATTTGATGCACCTGCGCGTGGCCCTGCCAGGGGGCCACGATTTTCAAATAGGGCACCTCACTGGTTCGGGCCATCTGTGGGGTTCTGACCACCCGGTGCCTGGAAGCCTCCAGCTTGGTCAAAATGACTTGACCCGCACGGGAGGTGTGCATGTGCCCATCGAAAACCGTGTCGCCGTAAAGGTCGGATTGCAAGCCCCCGAATTGCTGCGTGATCCATTCCGACCACTGGCCCATCCTGTCTTTGACAGGCAATGCGTCGGTGGACATGGACAGGGTTTTGGACATGGGGTTTTGGCTCAAAAAACCATTATGGACAAGCACGAAATTCCCCTCAAAGCCCAAGATTGAGGGATTACCCGTATATCCGTGCGCTTGCCCAGATGAAAACAGTGCACAAATTGCACAGCACGCTTGGGATTAAACCTGTAAGTTACGGCGTGGTTTTCTTTCACTCAACAGGGTCTGAGCAGATCCATCATCAGGAGACAAAACATGACGACACGTCGACAAATGATTCAAGGTGCCGCAGCCTTGGGTGCTGCTTCGCTGGCGCCCGCCCTGCGTGCGCAGGCCAAGCCTGTGCGCATCGGTTACGCCATGGCCCGCACAGGCCCATGGACTGGGGGCGCTCAAGTCAGTCAAGAGCCGAACTACCTGCTCTGGGCCGAACAAGTCAATGCAGCCGGTGGTTTGGATGTCAAAGGCGTCAAACGCCCCATCGAGTTGATCAGCTCAGACGACCGCAGCGATGTGGAAACCTGTGTTCGAACTTATGAAAAGCTCATGGGATCGGACAAAGTCGATCTGGTCTTGCCACCTTGGGGCAGCAACGCCAACTTTGCCGTGGCGCCTTTGGCCAACCGTTTTGGCTACCCGTTTTTGGCACCCACGGCCTTGAGCCGAAAACTGGTCGAGATGAAGTTGCCCTACTTCTTCTTGCTGCTGCAGCAACCTGCACCCATGACCAATGCCTTGGTCGAGATGTTCAAGGCCAACGGCGTCAAAACCATTGCCTGCATTTATGTGGACGATCTGTTTGGCCTTGAAAACTACGCCGCCTTGAAGGTTGCATTGCAAGGCAGTGGCATCCAAATGGTGGAAGAAAAAAGCTACCCCGGCGGCGTGAAAGACTTGTCGCCAGTTTTGCGCGCCATCAAGGACAAAAACCCAGATGCGTTCGTGGGCTTCACCTACCCACCCGACACCATCTTGGCCAGCCGCCAGTCCAAAGAGGTGGGCTTCAACCCCAAGTTTTTCTACGCCTCGGTGGGCACCGCCTTCCAGTTGTACCGCAACGTCATGACCCCTGCCGGCGCTGAGGGCGTCTTGGGCATGGGCTCTTGGAACGCCAAAACCAGCCCCGGTGCCAAGGCTTACTTTGACGCACATACCAAAAAGTATGGCGGTAAAGAACCCGACCGTTGGGCCAGTGGCCACACATGGGCTGGCTTGGAGATCCTGACTGCAGGCGTCAAGCAAGTGGGCCTCGATAAAAAGGCGTTGCGTGATTACATCGCCAACACCAACCACAAGACCATCATTGGTGACGTGAAGTTCACAGGCAGTGAAAACACGGCCACACCAGGCACGGTCAGCCAATGGCAAAACGGCGAATTTGAGGTGGTCTGGCCACCCAAATTGGCCACAGCCAAGCTCAACACCAACAAACCCGTCTGGAAGTAAGCCGTGTCGATCACCGCCTGGATGGAGCTCATTGCCAGTGGCTTGATCACTGGCGGTATCTACGCATTGGTGGCGCTGGGGCTGAATCTTCAATACGGCCTCATGCGCATTCTCAACATTGCGCACGGTGAATTCTTGATGGTGGGGGCCTACCTCACCTGGATGGTTCAGACCCAGTTTGGCTTGTCACCTTTGCTCATGTTGCCCGTGTCGTTTGGGGTGCTGATGTTGGTGGGCTTGGTGGTGCACTGGCTGTGCTTCAGGCGCCTCAATGCCACATCGCCGACCCTGGACATCTTCGAAGCCCGGGGCCTGATGGTGGCTTTTGGCCTGATGTTCCTGATCCAAAACATGGTCTCGGCGATTTGGGGGGGTGAGCTTCGGGGCTATGACTTCATGACCGACCCGGTGGCCATGGGGGGTGCCCAATTTGCTGGCAACAAGCTGCTGGTGTTTGCCATGGCCTTGGTTTTCAGCCTGGGCTTGATGGTCGTTTTACGGAAAACCTTGCTGGGCAAAGGGGTCCGGGCGCTGATGCAATCGCAAGTGGGTGCGCAATTGGTGGGCATCAACACGCGCACTTTGCACCCCTTGATGTTCGGCATCGGCCTGGGCCTGTCTGGTTTGGCCGGTTGCTTGCTCTCGATGGCATACACCATCTCGCCCTCCATGGGCGAGCCTTACACCGTGACCGCATTGATCGTCATCACCTTGGGCGGGTTTGGCAGCATGGGCGGCGCACTGGCGGGTGGCCTGATGTTGGGCGTGATTGAAGCGCTGGGCATGCACTTCACCAACCCGTCGCTCAAGGCCCTGCTTTCTTATGTCGTCTTCATTGGTGTTTTGTTGTTTCGTCCAAGAGGGCTTTTTGCAAAATGAACTCCAAGAACTTGTTGTGGCGTGATGTGCTGGTGCTGTTTGGCTTGACAGGCTGGGCCTTGGCATTGCCAGGCTATGGCAGCGAATTTGCCATGTCGATGGCGCTGACGTGCCTCATGTATGTCGCCTTGTCGACCAGCTGGGGGTTTTTCTGCGGCGCCTCGCGCTACTTGTCCTTGGCCACTTCCGCCTTTTTTGGCTTGGGCGCCTACACCACCGCCATGAACTTGGACACCTTGCCTTGGGCCAGTGCCATTGCGCTGGGTTCGGGTGTGGCTGCGGCCGTGGCTGTCGTGATGGGCCTGGGCGTGTTGCACCTGCGGGGCACTTACTTTGCCGTGCTGACCTTTGGCATGGCCGAGTTGATTCGCCACGCCATCAGCTATTACGAAAAGTCGGTGCATGGCACCGTGGGTCGGGTATTGACCACCGTGCCCGAGATGAACACCATTTATCACACCGTTTTGTTGCTGGCCGTGATCTCGGTGGGCCTGTCGATCGGCTTGCGTCGGACCCGTTTTGGCTTGGCGCTGCTGGGCATTGGCGGGGACGAGCAACGGGCGCAAACCTTGGGGGTCAACACGCGGTGGATCAAGGTGGCCGGTTTTGCCTTTACTGCGGCGGTGGCCGGTGGCGTGGGCGCTGCCATGGCGGTGCGCTGGACCTACATTGACCCGCACACGGCGTTCAATCCGTTCATTGGTTTTCAAACGGTTTTGATTGCCTTGATTGGTGGCGCCATGACCATCTGGGGGCCTTTGATTGCCGCGATTGTGTTCAGCATCTTGGCCGAGACCCTGCGCCTGCAAGCGCCTCAGATTTACATGATGACCCTCGGCTTTTTGCTGATCCTCAGTGTCCTTTATTTGCCTGGGGGCCTGGCTTCACTGCGCTGGCAGACCTTCAAAGATTGGCGCACCGATACCCGCCAATGGTGGAAAGATCTGCGCTACGACTTGAGCGGGGACAAAGCGCGAGACAAAAAACGCGCCAAGGAGAGACGCATTGTCGGCACCTAAAAACATACTGCTGCGCGCACAAGACATCACTGTGCGTTTTGGCGGACTGACCGCCGTGGATGCAGTGAGTGTGGACATCCAAGCCGGTGAATTGGTGGGGATCATGGGGCCCAACGGCGCTGGCAAAACCACCTTCTTCAATGCCATCTCGGGTGTCACACCACTCACAGCTGGGCAACTTTCAATTGAGGGCAAATCCCTGGCGGGTGCTGCACCCCACAGCTTTGCGGCACGCGGTTTGGCCAGAACCTTTCAGACCCCTCGCGTCTTTGCCGACTTGAGCGTCAGCGAAAACATCCGCTTTGGCTTGCAGTTCGCAGGGCGCAGACCGCGCAAATACATTTTTTGGGGCGAAGAAATCGGCGTGCCATGGGCACTGCGTGATGTCAGCAGCATCTTGTCGGTGATCGGGCTGTCGCAACTGGCCGATTTGCCAGCAGCGGCCATCACACCCTCACAGCAACGCATCTTGGAAATCGGCATGGCCTTGTCGACACGTCCGCGAATTTTGCTGCTCGATGAAGTGGCCGCAGGGCTGACTGAAATTGAAGTGGAAGAAATGGCCCGGCTGATTCGTCGGCTGCGTGACGAACTCGATTTGTCGGTCATCTGGATCGAGCATGCCGTGAAGATATTGCTCAAGCATGTCGAGCGGGTGATCGTTCTTCACCAAGGCAAAAAGATCGCCGACGGCAGGCCCTCGGAAGTGGTTCAGAACAAAGAAGTCATTGAAGCTTATTTGGGTGACGAAATGGTCAACGCTTCGGAGGGATTGGCATGATGTGGTATCGCCCTCAGCCCTTTGTCTTGGGTGGATCAGGAAAAGCCCAACTCAAGGTGCGCGGTTTGTCTGCGGGGTATGGCCCCTTTGAAGTGGTTCGCAATTTGAACTTTGACGTTTTGCCTGGCTTGACAGTGATTTTGGGTCCGAATGGCGCAGGCAAAACCACCTTGTTGCGCGCCCTGTCCGGCCAAATTCCGATGCGTGGCGAGGTCTTGTTCAACGGCGATGACTTGCCCGAAAAAGCCCATGAGATCGTTCAGGCCGGCGTGGCCTTGGTCCCTGAAGGTCGGCAACTTTTCCCCCAAATGACCGTTCAAGAAAATCTTGAACTGGGCGGTTGGCTGCAGTCGGCTGCGGACCGCCAGGCCCGCATGAGTGCTGTGATGGATGACTTTCCCAAACTGCGTGAACGCTTCAACCAACTGGCCGGCACGATGAGTGGTGGCGAACAACAAATGGTGGCCATTGCCCGCGCCATGATGTCCGCGCCCAAGCTCTTGATGCTGGACGAACCGTCTTTGGGCTTGGCACCCCGCATGGTCGATGAATTGCTGCAAATGACCCGGCGCATTGCCGACAGCGGCACCACGGTTTTGATGGTGGAGCAAAACGTCAGAAAAGCGCTGGCGGTGGCCGACCGGGGCTACGTCATTGAGCGCGGCAGTTTGGTGGCGCATGGGTCGTCGCAATTGCTGGCGCGCTCCAGTGTCATCCGTGAGGCTTATCTGGGTGCGGCATCCAGCGACACACGCTCCGCATCCCAAGCCCTTGAAAAAACCGTTCGTTCCGTCTGATTCTTCATTTTCCAGGAGTGCATTTCCATGTCCGATATGTCCATGCTCATCAATGGCCTCAAGGTCACAGCCGAAAACAACGCCACCTTTGAACGGCGCAACCCTTTGGATGGCACCGTGGCCACCCGCGCACCCGCTGCATCGACAGCGGACGCGATCATGGCGGTTGAAGCGGCTGCCGAAGCCTTTAAAACTTGGAGTGAAACAGGCCCCAACGAAAGAAGAGCCTTGTTGCTCAAAGCGGCCGAAAAACTGGAAGCGAAAACACCGGATTTCATCGAAGCGGTTCCCGCCGAAACCGGCGCCACGGGCATGTGGGCGGGCTTCAATGTGTTTTTGGCTGCGGGCATGATCCGCGAAGCCGCATCACTGACCACCCAAGTCTCGGGTGAAGTGATTCCTTCGGATGTGCCAGGCAGTCTGGCCATGGGCATTCGCCAACCGGCAGGTGTGGTGCTGGGCATTGCCCCTTGGAACGCCCCTGTCATTTTGGGCGTGCGTGCCATCGCCACCCCATTGGCATGCGGCAACACGGTCATCCTCAAGGGGTCTGAGAACTGCCCCAAAACGCACCAGCTGATTGTGGAAGCTTTTCAAGAAGCCGGCTTCCCAGCAGGTGTGGTGAACTACATCACCAATGCCCCTGCAGATGCCGGCGCCGTGGTGGAGGCCATGGTCTCTCACCCCGCGGTTCGCCGCGTGAACTTCACGGGGTCGACCAAGGTCGGAAAAATCATCGCACAAACTTGCGCCAAATACCTCAAACCCGTGATCCTGGAGCTGGGGGGCAAGGCGCCCATGGTGATCTTGGATGATGCCGACATCGACGACGCGGTGAATGGCGCGACATTTGGCTCTTTTGCCAACAGCGGCCAGATTTGCATGAGCACAGAACGCATCATCGTCGATGAAAAAATTGCCGACGAGTTCGTCAAGCGCTTTGCCAACAAAGCCAGCAACTTGCCCCTTGGCGACCCTCGCAAGCCCGAGCCTGTGGTCTTGGGCAGCGTGATTGGCATGGGCACCGTCGATCATTGCAACGGCCTGATCGACGATGCACTGGCCAAGGGCGCCAAGCTGCTGTGTGGCGGCAAATCGACCGACACGCTCATGCCTGCGACTCTGCTGGACCATGTGACCCCGGCCATGCGCATCTACCGCGAAGAGAGTTTTGCACCCGTCAAGGCCATTGTTCGCGTCAAAGGTGTTGAGGAGGCCATCGCTTGCGCCAACGACAACGAATACGGCCTGTCTTCATCGGTGTTTGGAAAAGACATTGCCCGGGCCTTCAACGTGGCACGCAAGATCGACTCTGGCATTTGCCACGTCAACGGCCCCACCGTGCACGATGAAGCACAAATGCCTTTTGGCGGCGTCAAAGGCAGTGGCCACGGCCGATTTGGTGGCAAAGCGGGCATCCACGAATTCACAGAATTGCGCTGGATCACCATTCAAACCACGCCTCGCCACTACCCCTTCTGATCGGGTTCGGTAAAGACCGGGTGACGCCTTGAACCCTCAAGGCGTCCATTTTTGGATGACCATGAATTTGACCTTGCCACCCCCCACACTTGAACACCTGTGCGATCTGGCCGTGACCATCGCTGCGCCTGTGGAGGTGGGTCAAACACCTGCCGGCTTGCGCCGCATGATCCCCATCACGGGCGGCACCGTGACGGGCCCCCGGGTCAACGGCAAAGTGCTGGCCGGTGGTGCCGACTTTCAGTTGATCTTGGGCGGTGGCACGCAGGCCCATTTGGATGCGCGCTATGTCATCGAGCTCGACGACGGCAGCCGTGTGTTTGTGCAAAACACCGCTTTGCGCGTGGCCTCGCTCGAGAACTCTCGACGCATCATGAACGGCCAACCCGTCAACCCGGACGAGGTTTACTTCCGCTGCCAACCCAAGCTCGAAGCCACCTCACCGCCATGGGCTTGGCTGAGCGAAAGCCAGTTCATCGGCGTTGGCCGCCGCGCGCCCGATGGGGTGTTCATGAGCTTTTACCGGGTGTGCTGAGGCCTTGGGCTGGCCTTGATCACCCAAACCGCCTTGGCGAATAGGGCGTTGGGTCGACGCAAATGGGCTCGCCACACACCATTTCGGCGAGCAAGCGGCCTGACACCGGGCCCATGGTGAAACCTTGGTGCGCATGACCAAAGTTGAACCACAGCCCGGGGTGGCGCGGCGCCGGGCCGATCACGGGCAGCATGTCGGCAACGCAAGGACGCGCGCCGAGCCAAGGCGGCTCGGGCAGGGGCTGGCCTAAATCGATCAATTGCCGCGCCAAGGCTTCGGCCTTGGCCAGTTGCACCGGCGTGGGTGCGGCATCGATGGGCGCAAACTCGGCACCGGTGGTCAGTCGCAAGCCACGCTGCATGGGTGCCAGCACATAGCCACGCTCGGCGTCAAGCACGGGTTGCCGCAACGGGGCGGGTGGTGTGTAGTGCTGGTGATAACCGCGCTTGATGAAAAGAGGAAATCGGTAGCCCAGTGTGCGGATCAAGCCATCGGACCAAGGGCCCAGGGCCAGCACAGCATGCACAGCGTGCACCGGGCCATCGGTGGTGTTCACCGACCAGCCCGCGCCTTGCGCCTGCAAACTGGCCGCGTCACCCGTCATCAGACAGCCGCCACGCGCCTCAAACAGGTCGGCATAGCGCTGCACCAAAGCACCCGGGTCATTCACAGTCCATGTGTCGAGCCAGTGGACGGCGCCCGCTAGTGGCCTGTGCAAAGCAGGCTCGGCCTGCGCGAGCTGGGCGGCGTTTTCTGCTTGGAAGCGCACACCGAAACGTGCCAGCAAATCTTCGGCCCGTTGTGCCGCTTTGTCGAAGGCCTCGGGCGTGCGAAAAACATAGCGGTAACCTTCATGCCCCACCAAATCCTGCGCGCCTGCGGCCGCGATCAATGGGGCATGCGCATTGTTGGAGTGGGCAATCAGGCGGCTGTAGGCCGCAGTGGCCACGGCATGGCGCAAAGGATGCGAATGGTGCAGATAGCCCAGCAGCTCTTTGCCCATTTGCCACAGACCTTGAGCGTGCCAATGCACCTTGGCACCGCGCCCCAAAGCCACATCCAGCAAAAAGCTGGGCTCCCGCGGAAAAGGGTAGGGCTCGACCGCTTCGCGCTGGATCAAACCCGCATTGCCCATGGACGTTTCTAGGCCTGGCGCACGCCGATCCACCAGCACCACCTCGAACCCGCGTTGCTGCAAATGCAATGCGGTGGAAATGCCGACCATGCCCGCGCCCAAAACAAGAACCGATGAAGCCATACCGATGAATACCGCTTGAACAACGAAGTTGGAAGCGCGCTGACATGAGCCGATAAGCGCCACTTTGAATCAGTATAGAGACGATGTCAGCCCCGTCTATTAGCAACAACCAGACCCCCAAAAAACCGCTGGCAAAGGCAACGCAAGCGACTGCAGCCTCGGGTCTGGCCTGTTAGGCTTGTGGCTCTTTGGATTGGAGCTTGAAGATGAAACACCACGGATTTGATACTGCGGTCGCCTGGCAGAAGTCACGGCGTTCATGGCTTTTGGCCTGCGCTGGGTTGTTGGCAGGTGTCTGGGGCTTGCAGGCCAACCCCGCTTTGGCTCAAGAATTCCCGCCCAAAAAGAACATCACCATGGTGGTGGGCTTTGTGGCGGGGGGTGCGGCCGACATGGGCGCCCGCATCATCGCCAAACGTTTGGGCGAGAACCTGGGCATTTCGGTCACCGTGGAGAACAAAGCCGGGGCTGGGGGCAACATTGCGCACCAATTCACCGCCAGCGGCCCAGCCGATGGCAGTGTGTTGTTGTTGGGCTCGGTGGGCCCCTTGGCGATTGCACCGCACCTGATGAAACTGCCTTACGACCCCGTCAAAGATTTGGCGCCATTGACCATGGCGGTCAACTTCCCGAACGTGCTGGTGGTTCACGCAGGTGCTGGCATCAAGACTTTTTCGGAGTTTTTGGCCAGCGCACGCAAGAGCCCTGGCACGATCACCTTCGCATCAACAGGTCCAGGCTCTGCCTCCCATTTGGCGGGTGAATTGGTCAACGACATGGCCAATTTGGACACCGTACACGTGCCCTACAAAGGGGGTGCGGCTGCACTTCAAGACGTATTGGGTGGCCGTGTGACCGGTTGGTACGCCACGATGGCTACAGCCGCACCGCACATTGAATCGGGCAGGCTGATTCCGCTGGCCAGCACAGGGGCTCAACGCGTAGCCAGCTTGCCCAAAGTGCCGACGATTGCCGAATCAGGTTTAACGGGTTTCAACGCCACCAACTGGTACGCCTTTGTGGCCTCGTCCAAGGTGCCCAAGCCGCTGCTTGACCGATGGAACTCAGAGCTTGTCAAAGTGCTGACCACGCCCGATGTGGTGGACCAGCTCAACAAACACGGTTTGACCCCCATGCCGGGCAGCCGAGATGAATTGGCACGCTACATGGCCGCCGACAGTGCCATGTGGGGCCGGGTCATCCGTGAGCGCAAGATCGTGGCGGAATGAACTGGCCTGTCAGCCTTGCGAAAAGAATGACTTGAGGGCTTGGCTACAATAAGCGCATTCTTGTTTCGGGGTACCCCATGTCTGCTCACAACGACTCTCACACATCCGACGATCCCGTGGAAAACGTGGTCAAGCACATTCCCGTGGTCATTCCAGCCGCTGGTGCAGTGCTGATTTTCTTGCTGGCGTTCATTGCCATCTTCATGGCCTGAAGCTGCTTGAAATCGGTGGTGCGCTGATCGCTCAGCCTCACCTTCAAAACAAAACCCGCAACAGCTCGCGCTTTGCGGGTTTTGTTTTGTGCGCACCGGCCCGGTCACAGGCTGGGCCGGGGAAGTGGCTCGGCTAGAGCAGCCGCCGCCGTGCGAAACGCACCACGGTCACGCCTGCCCGGGCTTGTCGCACCGAGGGCATGACCAGCACGCAGTCGTCATAAGGCGTGGTGACAGGCTCGCCATCGTTGTCGCCAATCACCGTGCCCGCCTTGGAGATGCATTCCAGTCCCGTGAACGGCTCGGCGAAACGGAATTTCTCGCTGCGCGCAACTACGGGACCGGTCACTTCTAGGGCCCATTGCTGAGGGGCGCCGGCCTGCCGCCAACCAGGCAGTGCGGCCTGCAAGGCAGAGGCCGAGAGCACACCAGACACTTCCAGAAAGCGGATGCACAGGTCGCGCGCCACATCGCGGCTGGCCGGGTCACCATGAAAGCCGCATTCGATCAACAGCGAGCGCGTCTCGGGTGCCTGGTCATCGGGCAGGCCAAAGCGTCCGTAATCGCGCATGCGCACGCCGTCTTTGTGCCCAGCATCGACCACGATGTGGACCGGGTTGGCGAGCTGACGTGCCAGTTGCAGGTTGCGTGGATGCATACCGGTCAGCAGCAGCGGCGCGCCAGGTTCGTGCATGGAATGCAGGTCCAGCACCCAATCGGCCTGTTGCACCCAGGGTGCGAGCGCGGCCACGCGCTGGCGCTCGAGCGTGCGGGGTTCGGCGATGCGCTCGTCCATCCATTGGCGGTTCATGTCTTCGTCGACAAAACGCGACGCATCGTGGTTCGCCTCGTCAAAGCGCTCAAATGCACTCAGGTTGGCCAACATCAGGGTCAGCCGACCCACCGCAGGGTGAACACCCGCCTCCAGCAGGCCCTTGAGCGCCCAAGCGCCACACAGTTCATTGCCGTGGATGAGGGCGCTGATCAGGACGTGCCGACCGGGTTGGCCCGAGTCGAAATGCCAGACGCCTTCGGTTCCGGTATTGCCCTGGCGCCACATCGAGATATCGGGGCAGGGCAGATCGAATGGAAGCGCTGTCATTCGCGGATCTTGGCAAAGTCAACGATGCGCTGGTACTTGGCGGTCTCTTCGCGCAGGAACTTGTTCATGTCGACCGCGCCTTGGGCCACGGCCGAACCAGAGGCTTCAAGCTTGCTGCGCAATTCCGGGTTTTGCAGGGCATCGGCCAGGCCCTTTCTGAGTTTGGCGGCCACCGGTTCAGGCAGTTTGCCGGGTGCCATCAACACAAACCAGGTGCTGATGTCGGTGTTTTTGAGTGCGGGGTGCTCGGCCAGCGCGGGAATCTCAGGCGTGACCTTGGAGCGGTTCTTTTCGCTGGTGCCCAGGGCCACCACCTTGCCGCTGCGGATGTGGGGCAGACCACTGGAGAGCACGAACACGCCAAACTCCACGTTGTTGCCAATCAGGTCGGTGGCCAAAGGTGCCACACCGCGGTAAGGGATGTGGGTCATGAAGATGCCCGCCTGCTCCTTGACCATTTCACCGGCCAGGTGCAAAGAAGTGCCCACGCCCGAGCTGCCGTAGCTGAAGCGGCCTGGGTTGGCCTTGGCCAGCTTGATGAACTCATCGGTGTTTTTCACACCCATCTTGGGCGATGTCACCAGCACCAGGGGTTGCGAGGCGATCAGCCCAATGGGGGTAAAGTCCTGCCAGCTGTACTTGATGGTGGGCGACACCAAACGGTTGATGGCCACTTCGTTGTTGGCACCCACCAACAGGGTGTAACCGTCAGGGACCGCACTGAGCACCTTTTGCGCACCGATGGCGCCACCAGCACCGCCGATGTTCTCGACCACGACCGTGGCGTTCAGGCTCTTGGCCAGGGCGGCGGCCACCACGCGCCCAGTCAGGTCGGTGCTGCCGCCCGGCGGGTAACCCACCACGATGTTGATGGGTTTGGAGGGGTAGTTGTCAGTCTGGGCGTGGGCCAAGGGGCTGACGGCAACCAGTGTGCAGGCCAGAAGACCGAGGATGCGTCGCACGACAGGGGTGTTCATTGCAGGCTCTTTCATGATGGGGAAAAAAGACATTGTGTCCGACCCAGACCCTCTTGCATGTCAAGTTGAGCAACAGGCCCTGGTTTTTCGGCATCGCTCACCGGGGGGTCTGCCAGACCCGTTAGGTTGTGCGCACCGGCATGATGTGCAAGGCCGCCGGCGCGATCAACAGCTGGACCCAGCCTCCGGCGCCGACCTCCAAACGCCCCAGCAGTCGGCTCGTCAGGTTCAGGGTGATGGTTTGACCGGGCAGGGCTTCGGGCCTGAGCGTGCACAGGCTGATTTCGCCCAGCGACAAGACCTCCAGCAGCTGGCAGCGCAAGCGGGTGTGACCCGGTTGGACCACACTGTGCGGCTGGCCGTCGGCCAGCACGTCCACCTGTTCCCCGTTCAGCACCCAAGTCACGCGGGTGCCGTCGTCGATCTTGTTTTTGTCCAAGACGGCCAGTGCCAAACTGGCGTCTGATGACGCCGCATCGGTCCATTGCAAGCGCCCCCAACCGGCTTGGTCCTTGAAAAAGCGCCCTTCAAAGTGGTTTTGAATGCCCACCAACTCGGCCACCCGAGCATTGCGCGGGCTGGCGAACACACGGGCGGGTTCACCCGTTTGCAGAGTCTGGCCAGCGTCCACGATCACCACACGGTCGGCCAGGCGGCGGGCCTCGGCCAAATCGTGCGTGACCAACAGCATGGGCACCGACACCTTTTGGCGCAAAGCGGCCAACTCGCGGTAAAGCGTCTGGCGCGTGGGCGCATCCACCGCGGAAAAAGGCTCGTCGAGCAACAGGACGCCGGGCATAGCTTCAGGTGCTGAGGAATGGTCTGCTGTTGGCCTAGGCATGACACGCACCAGCGCCCGCGCCAGCGCGACTCGCTGCTGCTGCCCCCCCGAGAGTTGGGACGGTCTGCGCTCACTCAACTCGGCCAGGCCTAAGCGAGCGAGCAACGTCTGCACATCCGCGCCCGACCAGCCCGGCCCGGCGGCCAGCGCCACATTGGCGTGGGCCGTCATGTGCGGAAACAAGGCGTACTGCTGGAACACCAGGCCTGCCCGGCGCGCTTGCGGGCTGAGCTGGACCCCCAATGCCGTATCCAGCCAAGCTTGTCCCGCCACCCGAATATGACCCTGTACATCGGCGGGTGTCCACAAGCCCGCGATGGCGCGCAGCATGCTGGTTTTGCCGCTGCCCGACGGCCCGACCAAGGCCACCAATTCGCCGGCACCGCAGTCGAATTCGGCTTCCAGCCGGATCGGGCTGGTCGAGCGCAATTGCACTTGCAGGCCGGTCATCAACGCTCCTGCAAGGCGCGGCCGCGTTGGCCCACCCGGTCAAAAGCCAACACCAAGGTCAGGGCCAACAAGGACACACTGACCAGCGCCAGCGCCATCACATGGGCAGACTGCAAGTCCATACCCTGCACTTTGTCGTACAGGGACACCGACAGGGTGCGGGTTTCGCCTTCGATGTTGCCGCCCACCATGAGCACCACCCCAAACTCTCCCAGCGTGTGCGCCACCGTGAGCGCCATGCCGGCCAGCAAACCAGGCCACGCCAGGGGCAATTCAATGCGCCAAAAGGTCTGCCAACTTGACAAGCCCGAGACCCAGGCCGCCTCGCGCAGGCTGTGCGGCACCGCCGCAAAGGCCCGCTGAATCGGTTGCACCATGAAGGGCAGGTTGACCAAGACGCTGACCAACAGCAGGCCTTCCAAAGTGAACACCAAACGAATGTCAGAGGCCGCCAGCCACGCGCCCAGCGGACTGCCCTGGCCAAAGGCCACCAAAAAGTAAAAACCGATGACTGTGGGCGGCAACAACAAAGGCAACAACAACAAGGCCTCCACCACCGGCCGCCCAGCCCAGGCGGTCACAGCCAGCCAGCGGGCCAGCGCCAAGCCCACCGGGAGCAACACCAAGGTGGTCAAAACAGCCAATGTCAAGGAAACGTGAAGGGCGGACCAATCCATGGGGTGAAGAATGCGTATACGAGGCTCTGATTATTGCGGCAAGGCATAGCCGTGGCGCACAAAGACAGCCTGGGCTGGCGGGCTGAGCAAAAACCGGTGCCAATTCGCAGCCGCCACACTGGCGCCTTGCAACAACACCATGCGCTGGTGCAGGGGTGAATGCAGATGCACGGGCAAAGGCAAGACCTGCAATGCGCTGGCAATTTCTGGCGCTGTGGCCAGTGCCAGCGCCGTGATACCGGCTTGCGCTGCACCCGTGGCCACAAACTGGGTGGCCTGGCCGATGTTGTCGCCCAACACTTTTTGCGAGGCCGCCAACGGCCCGGCACCCGCCCTTTGCAAGACCTCCTCTGCCGCCACGCCGTAGGGCGCCAGGGCTGGGTTGGCGATGGCGAATTTGTCGTTCGGCTTCATGGCGCGCACCACAGCAACCAAGCCTTGATTCCATGGCAATGCTGAATTTTTAGGCACCACCAAGGCCAATTGACCGGTGGCATAGCGCTGTCCCGCATCCACTGTTCGACCCGATTTGACCAGCTCAGCCACCCAGGCCTCGTCCGCCGAAATGAACTGTTCAACGGGCAGCCCTTGCAGGATTTGCCTCGCCAAATTCCCGGATGCGCCCAGATTGACGTCCACCTGAACACCTGTTTGCAACTTGTAAAGAGCCGCTAAGTCAGCAAGCACAAACTTCAAGTTGCTGGCCGCGGCCACTTTGATGCGAACTTGCGCCAAGGCCCAAGAAGGCCAAAGCAGGGCTCCTGAATACCTAAGGTAACGCCGCCGCTGGTGCCTCATGGACAAGCCATCGTCTCGCATACTTTCATGATTATTTTGCATAGATTTAACGGGGTTTTGGGGCGATCTGGCAAGCAAGAAACGAGCGGTCTCCCTAAAATCGAGACCCTGCTGAGGACTGCCGATAGCCTGTGCTCAGTATCTCAGCCCACAAGCCGTTTTTTCAAAGTCCCCTTTCAGGGCTTTTGAAAAAACGATTTTCAAACTTTGGAGCCTCCCCATGAATTCACCCGCAATGCAGGGCCTGAACCTCGATACGCCCGCGTACGTCAAAAACGCGAAATTGATCGCTTGGGTGGCCGAAATGGCCGCCTTGTGCAAGCCCGCCAACATCTATTGGTGCGATGGCTCCCAAGAAGAGTACGACCGCCTGTGCGCCGAGTTGGTGGCCGCGGGCACCTTCAAAAAGCTCAACCCTGCCAAACGCACCAACTCTTATTTGGCTTGGTCTGACCCATCCGATGTGGCCCGCGTGGAAGACCGCACCTACATCTGCTCGGCCAAAAAAGAAGACGCTGGCCCCACCAACAACTGGATGGAACCGGCGCAAATGCGCGCCACCTTGAACCCACTTTTTGACGGCTGCATGGCCGGTCGCACCATGTACGTGGTGCCTTTCTCGATGGGGCCTTTGGGCTCGCACATCAGCCACATCGGCATCGAACTCAGCGACAGCGCCTACGTGGCCGTGAACCAGAAAATCATGACCCGCATGGGCAAAGCGGTGTTTGACGTGCTGGGCACCGACGGCGAGTTCGTGCCTTGCATGCACACCGTCGGCGCGCCGTTGGCTGCTGGCCAAAAGGACAGCACCAGCTGGCCTTGCAACCCCAGCACCAAATACATCGTGCACTATCCGGAGACCCGCGAGATCTGGTCTTATGGTTCGGGCTACGGCGGCAACGCGTTGTTGGGCAAGAAGTGCTTTGCGCTGCGCATCGCGTCCAACATGGGCCGCGACCAGGGCTGGTTGGCCGAGCACATGCTCATCTTGGGCGTGACCAATCCTGAAGGCAAGAAGTACCACGTGGCAGCCGCCTTCCCCAGCGCCTGCGGCAAGACCAATTTCTCCATGCTGGTGCCACCCGCTGCGTTTGACGGCTGGAAAGTCACCACCATTGGTGACGACATCGCTTGGGTCAAGCCTCACACCGACGGCAAGATGTACGCCATCAACCCCGAAGCCGGTTACTTTGGTGTGGCCCCCGGCACCAACATGAAGACCAACCCCAACTGCATGCTGAGCCTGAACAAAGACGTGATCTTCACCAACGTGGCGCTCACCGACGACGGCGATGTGTGGTGGGAAGGCATGGAGAAAGACACCGGCAAGTTGCCCGACCATTTGATCGACTGGCAAGGCAAGGACTGGACACCCCAGATCGCCAAAGAAACCGGCGCCAAAGCTGCTCACCCCAACGCCCGCTTCACCGTGTCCGCGACCAACAACCCAGCGCTCGACCCCGCTTGGGACGATGCTGCAGGCGTGCCCATTGACGCCTTCATGTTTGGCGGCCGCCGCTCAAGCACCGTGCCATTGGTCACCGAAGCGCGCAGCTGGGCCGAAGGTGTTTACATGGCCGCGACCATGGGCTCTGAGACCACCGCCGCCGCCTTTGGCGCGCAAGGCGTGGTACGCCGCGACCCCTTCGCCATGCTGCCGTTTTGCGGCTACAACATGAGCGATTACTTCCAGCACTGGCTCGACACCGGTGCCAAGGCGCAAGCCGCTGGCCATAAGTTGCCCGCCATGTACTGCGTCAACTGGTTCCGCAAGGGCGAAGACGGCTCGTTTGTCTGGCCCGGCTACGGGGACAACATGCGCGTGCTCAAGTGGATGATTGACCGCTTGGAGGGCAAAGCCCAAGGCGCAGACACCATGTTCGGCATTGCCCCCACTTACGCTGAAATCAACTGGAACGGCATCGCGTTCAGCGCCGAGCAATTCAAGTCCGTGACCAACATCGACAAGGCCTCTTGGCAGGCCGAGTTCAAGCTGCACGACGAGCACTTTGCACAGCTGAGCTACCACCTGCCCCAGGCCTTGCTGGACACCAAAGCCGCTTTGCAAGCGCGTCTGGCTTAAAGATCAGGTTCTGCGCCCATCCGGCGTCTGAGCCTGCGACCGCCCCGGCCACAAACCGGGGCGGTTTTTTCTGGTCCGCACAATCGGTGTCATGTCTTTGTTTCAAACCGCTGAATCCAGAACCCGCATCGCCTTATGGCTGATATGGGTCACGCCCGCCTTGTGGTCCGTCAACTACATCGTGGCGCGCTCAGCCCCAGGCGTGGTAGAGCCCCACATGCTGGCCTTGGGGCGCTGGGCTTTGGCAGGCGTGATCCTGGCCTTTATTGCACGCAGTGAACTGTGGCGAGAAAGGCGCAGCACTCTGGCGGACGGCGGCCGTTATCTGGTGCTGGGGGCCTTGGGCATGCTGATTTGCGGGGCCTGGGTCTACCAAGGGGGCAAGACCACCACCGCCATGAACATCGCCCTGATTTATGCCGCCTCGCCCGTTTTAATTGCTCTGGGCGCCGTGCTGTGGCTGGGCGAGCGCTTTTCATGGCGCCAAGGACTGGGCGTGGTCGTGGCCATGGCCGGGGTGTTCCATGTGGTGGTCAAAGGGCAATGGTTGGTTCTGGCTCAGGTGCAATGGGTGGCCGGGGACGGCTGGATTGTGCTGGCCATGGTGGCTTGGGCCGCTTTTGCCTTGTTGCAAAAAAAGTGGCCCACGCCACTGGGTTCGACGGCGCGACTGGCCGCCATTTGTATGGGGGGCGTGCTGGCCTTGCTGCCCTTCAGCATTTGGGAATACCTGCGGCCTGAGCGCCCTGCTTGGACGATGCAGGCCACTTGGCTGGTCGTGGCCGCCGGCTTGCTGCCAGGCCTGGGCGCTTATTGGGCTTATGGCTTTTGCCAGAAGGTGTTGGGCGCCAGCCGCGTCGCCGCCAGTATGTATCTGGGGCCTTTGTATGGGGGTTTGGCAGCATGGATCGTCTTGGGCGAAGCCATGGGCTGGCACCACTTGATGGGTGCCGCCCTGATCTTGCCGGGCATTTACTTGGCCTCCAAGCGCTGAAGGCGCCGGGGCTCAAATGTAATAAAGACGATCGCGCACCAAACGGGCGGCGCGGCGGTTCATGCGGTTTTCAAAACCCTGCAATGGGCTGCGCGCTTCGAATGCGCGGTCCATGGCCACTTCCAAATCGCGCATCAAACGTGGGTCTTTTTGAGCCATGTCCCACAAGCGCTGGTCAGCACGGCGACGGGCCAGTTGCGCCGACCATGCGTCCATGCTGGTCATCAGGTGCTGCGCCAAAACACGCGTCAGTCCGCGCAGCAACACCATGGCCAACACCGCCACAGCCCATAAGGCCAGCCAAGCCGCCACCAAATGGGACTCGGCCCAACCGTCCAACAAGCGGTCGGTCAGGACCAATAAAGCGGAAACACCCGCAGCCAACAAGACCGTGGCCAAGAACTGGGTCAGGGCAACAGGCGTTTCGGAAGCAGCAGGCAACAGGGTCGTTTGACCCCACATGGTTTTGGAAGCGGTGTTCATTGTGTTTTCCCTTGAATTGATTCTGTGCAATTTGGCATTGCTAATGATTAAAATCTGTCCTCCATCATAGGGTTTCTACGCATATTGTTCAACTTTATATTCATGATGCAGGTCATTCATAATGGTGATAGATAAGTTGGCCAACATGAACACCCCCATTCCTGCCGCCTTTCGCACACTGGACCTGAATTTGCTGCGGGTCTTTGACGAAGTCATGGCCGAACGCAGTCTGACTCGGGCCGCCAACAACCTGTCTTTGACCCAACCCGCCGTGAGCAACGCCTTGCGGCGGTTGCGCGATGCCTTGGGCGATGAACTGGTGCGGCGGCACGGCCACGGCATTGAACCCACACCCCGGGCATTGGTTTTGTGGCCCACCGTGCGCGAGGCCTTGCGACAGCTGCAATCGGCCATCGTGCCCAGCGCATTCGAACCGAAGCTGGCCAACAGCACCTTTGTGCTGGCCATGGCAGACGCCACCGCGGCCGAACTCATGGGCGGCTTGGCCAAGCAAATGGAAGAGCAGGCACCCGACGTGTCACTGCGCGTGGTGCCTTTGACCACCCGAGACCCCCGGAAACTGTTGGGTGACGATGCCGCAGACATGGCTCTGGGCTACTTTCCGGCCGTACTGGCCGACTTAACGGCCCGGGTTCAGTCGGGCGAGGCCATTCCCTACGAACACCAACGCCTGTACTCGGGCGAATACGTGTGTGTGATGCGCAAAGACCACCCTTTGGCCAAACGCCCCATCAGCCTGCAGGATTACTGCAATGCTCGCCATTTGCTGGTCAGCTTTTCGGGGCGCGCCTATGGCTTTGTGGACGAGGCCTTGGCTGTGATCGGTCAGCGCAGGCGCATTGTGCTCACGGTGAATCAATTCTTCACCGCCGGGCGGGTGGTGGTGAACTCCGACTTGCTCACCGTGCTGCCGCGTCACTTTGTACCCACCACCGGCATGGCCAAAGAATTGGCACTGCACGACTTACCCTTTGACGTGCCGCCCGTCCAAGTACACGCCCTGTGGCACAGAAAACGCGAACACGACAGCGCGCACCAATGGCTGCGCGCCCAATTACAACAAGCGGCGCAACAAGCCTTTCGCGCCGAGGACCACGCATGAAGATTCAACTGCTTTCTGACCTGCACCTGGAGTCCAACCCCAACTTCATGCCCAGCCCCGCACCGGGTGCGGATGTGCTGGTGCTGGCGGGCGACATTGGCTCTTATCAAACCGGCTCGGCCTTGAGCAAAACAGGCGATACCGACTTTGGCTTGGCTCGATTTTCACCCCTTCACGGCTGGCCCACCCCGGTGCTATTCGTGCCAGGCAACCACGAGTACGACGGATTGGACTTTGACCAAGCCCACAGCCATTTGCAAGAAACCTGCGCCCGATTGGGCATCACTTGGCTGGAGCGCGAAGTGGTGCAAATGGGCCAAGTGCGCTTTGTGGGTACCACGCTGTGGACCGACTTTGACGCGCTGGGGCCGCTGGCTGGGCAAACCATACCCGACCCGCTCAAGGACAAAATTCCGGCGCACTTCAGCCACCCCAACAGCCAGTTCACTCGCCAACTCAAAGCCCGAGACAAGGCTTTCAGGGCGGCCAACTATTACCTGCGCAAAGCCATGACCACGCGACAGGGCGAAGCTTGGCTGGCCGAAGGGCTGCGCGCGCAAGCGCTGCAGTGCCAAGATTGGTTAAGCCAGGCACTGAACACCCCCTTTGATGGCACCACCGTGGTGATCACGCACTTTGCGCCCAGCTTGCACAGTGCCGATCCGCGCTACGGCCGGGTACCAGGCACCGCCGGGTTTTGCAATGCGCTGGACGCACTGCTGCCGCAGGCGCAGCTTTGGCTGCATGGGCATTTGCATTGCCCCAGCGACTACACCCTGAATGGCTGCCGCGTAGTGGCCAACCCTTTGGGCTATGCCCACAAAAACGAGCAAAAGACCTTCAAACCCCATGACCTGATCAGCCTTTGACAGTGCTGCACAAGGCTTGGCGCATTTGGCCAGGGCCCCCCATGCGAAACAGCGCGTTTCATGACCCAAGTCAAGGCCGCGAGGTCAAAAAAGTCTTATGGTCAAGCCTTGTTTGATTTGCAACAGGAGACCCTCATGAAAATCTTATTGGCCATCGACGGCAGCGAATTCACCAAAAAAATGCTGGCTTACTTAACCACGCACGAAGATCTTTTCAGCAGCAACAACAGCTATACGCTGTTGACCGTGAACCCCCAATTGCCCCCCCGCGCGCGGGCCGTCGTGGGCAAAGAGGTGGTCGATGCTTACCACCGCGAAGAAGCTGAAAAAGTATTGGCCCCAGTCACCAAGTTCTTGCTGCGCCACCACATCGACGCCAAAACCCTGACCAAAGTCGGGCACGCTGGTGAAACCATCTCCAAAACAGCCGACAGCGGTAAGTTTGATTTGGTGGTGATGGGCTCGCACGGCCACGGCACGCTGGGCAACCTGGTCATGGGCTCGGTCGCCACCCAGGTGCTGGCGAACTGCAAAGTGCCTGTGCTGCTGGTGCGCTGAAGCGCGGGCTTCAGCGGGCGTTCAGACCGTCAAAACAGGTGCTCATGACCAAATCGAGAATCTGCTCGTCGGTGTGCTGTTCGCCCATTTTGAGGAACTCCAGCACCGGGTCGCAGGCCCGTGCAAACAAGGTGTAAAGCACGGCCACGGCCGGCAAAGCCTTGTTGATCTGGCCCTGAGCTTGGGCTTCTTCGATCCAACCGCCCAAGGCATCGCTGACTTCCATCAAACCATCCATGTACTCTTTGCTGCCCATCAGGGTCGAGCGAAGGCTGGAGTTTTGGCTGGGCAATGAGGGCATCAGGCCTTGCAGCTTGAGCGTCATGGTCCAGCGAGTCACGAATTTGAGTTTTTCAAGCGGGGCCAAGCTGGCATCGGTACTTTGGATGACTTCTTGCGCCCGGCGCATGGCGGTGACCATGGCGGCGCAGGCCAGCTCTTCTTTGCTGGTGAAGTGCTTGTAAAGGCTGGCCTTGGCGATGCCCACCTCGGCGGCCACTTCGTCCACCGTCATTGCATCAAAGCCTTTTTCAGCCAACAAACGGTTGACCGACTGGATGATCGCGACCTCGCGGGCAGCGAGCATCTGAACTTTGAATGATTTTTTGGGCGCGGACGGGGTTTCGATTTGCATCGGTTCATTTTAGCCGTGCAACCCCAAAAAATGACTCAAGGGTTACCCTTGCATACCAACAGGTCTTTTCAACTGCCGGGCACCACCCCCGCCACACCTTGGCGCACGGTCCAACGCGCCTGCACACCCAACTCGGCATGGGGCATGACAGGATGCGCCGTGGTCATGAATTGCGCCTCCAGGCGTTCAGGCCGGACATCGATCAGGGTGTACCCCCGTTCGTCTGATCGGGCATGGCGAATGTCCGGGTTGTCACGCTGTATCTGCGCCATGACCTTAGGCGACATGCCACGAGTGCTGACCGAGGTGGTGACCAACTCGCTGGCCACCACGGGCGAGCGCTCATCGCCCGGCTGCACACGCAACTGGGCAGCCACGTTGGCGTGCACATCGCCCCCCAACATGACCACATCGCTCAAACGCGCATCCGCCATGGTTTGCAACAGCCGCGTGCGCGCGTGCGGGTAACCGTCCCAACCGTCGGTGAAAGCGCTGCGGCCCAAAGGGGTCTGAAAGCCGCTGGTGGCCATCAGGGTGGATTGCGCCAACAATTTCCAGCGCCGCTGGCTTTGGGTCAAGCCCGCCGTGAGCCATTGCTCTTGGGGCAGCCCCAACATGCTGCGCGCAGGGTCGTTCAGGGCATCGCAGCCCATGACCACACGGCCCCCGCCCCGCATCAAGTCGGGGCAAGCATGGTGGTCGCGGTACTGACGGCAGTCCAGGGTCCACAAGTCCGCCAAGCTGCCCCAGGCCATACGGTCGTGGATGCGCATTTGGCTGGGCTGCTGGGGGTCGGGTCCCAAGCGCAAGGGCATGTGCTCAAAGTAAGCTTGGTAGGCCGCCGCTCGGCGCTTCAAGAACAACGCCGGGTCGGTGAAGTTCCGGTCCAGGTCGTTGGCGTAGTCGTTGACCACCTCGTGGTCGTCCCAAGTCATGAGCCAAGGGTGGGCCGCATGGCAGGCCTGCAGGTCGGGGTCTGACTTGTAATGGGCATGGCGGGCGCGGTATTCGGCCAAAGAAAACGGCATGCCGCTCTCATGCGCGCGGATTTTGTGCTGCTTGTTGCTGCTCTCGTAGATGTAGTCGCCCACAAACATCACCAGATCGAGGTCTTGAGCGGCCATGTGGCGGTGCGCCGCATAGTGGCCTTGCTCGTAATGCTGACAAGACGCCAAACCCAATCGCAAGCGGCGCACGGCCTCATTCAAGGCAGGGCTGGTTCGGGTACGCCCCACCGGGCTGACCGCATTGCCACTGACAAAGCGGTACCAATAGTGCCGCCCCGGCTGCAGGTTATCGGCCAGCACGTGCAAGCTATGGCCCCGGCTGGCATCGGCGCTCAGGCGCCATTGGCGCACCGTTTGGCGCAAAGCCTCGTCTACAAACAGCTCGCACACCACCTCTGTAGCTTGCGCACGCTTGGCGGCATCGGCGTCGTCAATGCGCAAACGCGTCCAAAGCACCACACTGCCCGGCTGCGGTTGGCCACTGGCCACACCCAAACCAAAAGGATTGGTCTGCCAACGTGGCGGCGCACTTTGCGCCTGCACACCAGGCGTCCACCACGGGGCCAAGGCCGCAGCCAACGCCATGCGGTACAGATCGCGGCGCGACCAAGGCGCGTTGGGTTTGGACATGATGGGCAAAGGCTTCAAAGGGTTTGGGGCATGGTTTGAGGTCGATTCTCCCTGTTTATCAAGAAACACCGCACTTATCACGGGTGACAGAGGGTGTGGGCTGGTGACGGCACAATCATTGTCATGAGCACATCGACCCGCCCCCGCAAAGAAAACCTAGACGCCCTGGCGGTCGGTATTTTGCTGGTGTGCTGCATGTTTTGGGGCTTTCAGCAGGTCTTGGTCAAAGCCACCGTGGCCGAGTTGCCTCCCGTGTTTGTGTCGGCAGTGCGCGGCTTGGGGGCCACGCTGCTGCTGTGGCTGTGGTGCCAGTGGCGGGGGGTTCGCCTGTTTGCGCGCGACGGCAGCTTGTGGGCTGGCTTGCTGGTGGGTTGTTTGTTTGCTGCCGAATTTGCCTTTATCTATATGGGCTTACAACTCACCACCGCCTCTCGGCTCACCGTGTTTTTGTACACCTCTCCCTTTTGGGTGGCCGCACTGGTGCCCGTTTTCATCCGAACTGAACGCTTGAAACCCCTGCAGTGGGTGGGCATGGGCTGCGCTTTTGCAGCCGTGGTGTTTGCGCTGCGCGAAGGCTTTGGCGGCGGTGGCGCCATGGGCGATTTGATGGGCTTGGCCGCAGGTGCTTTGTGGGGCCTGACCACCGTGGCCATCCGCGCGTGCAACCTGACACGCATCTCGGCCGAAAAACTGCTGTTTTACCAATTGGCCATCAGCACCTTGGTGTTGGTGGGCGTCTCACACGGCATGGGCGAGCCTTGGGGCGGCAGCTGGAGCAGCTTTGCCATCGGTTCGGTCGTGGTGCAAACCGTGATCGGTGCGTTTGCCAGCTATTTGGCCTGGATGTGGATGCTGGGCCATTACCCGGCCACCAAGATTTCGGCCTTTGTATTTTTAACGCCGCTGTTCGCCTTGCTCTTTGGCATGCTCTGGCTGGGCGAAGCCGTGACCCTGACGCTGGCTCTGTCTTTGGGGCTGGTGGCCATGGGCATTGTGCTGGTCAACCGCAAATGATCGCCCATCATCACCCGTGAACGTTTCGCTTTTTGAAAGAACCCTATGACTTACCAAGCCCTGCAAATCCACAAAGACGACACCGGTTACCGCTGTACCTTGCAGTCGCTCGATGACACGGCCCTGCCAGAAGGCGATGTGACGGTACAGGTGGACTACTCCACCCTGAACTACAAAGACGGCTTGGCCATCACTGGCAAGTCGCCCGTGGTCCGCAAGTTCCCGCTCACGCCAGGCATTGACTTGGCAGGTACCGTGACCGACAGCCAGCACCCGTTGTTCAAAGCGGGCGACCAAGTCGTGCTCAATGGCTGGGGCGTGGGCGAAAGCCACAGCGGCGGCTTGGCGCAAAAGGCGCGCTTGAAAGGCGACTGGCTGGTGAAACTGCCTGCCGCCTTCACCCCGCGTCAGGCCATGGCCATAGGCACCGCGGGCTACACCGCGATGCTGTGCGTGATGGCGCTGCAAAAGCACGGCGTCACACCGGACAAGGGCGACATTTTGGTGACGGGTGCGGGCGGGGGCGTGGGCAGCGTGGCCATTGCGCTCTTGGCCAAGCTGGGGTATCGCGTGGTGGCCAGCACCGGCCGCTTGCAAGAAGCCGACTACCTGCGCCAGCTGGGCGCGGTCGACGTGATGGACCGGGCCGAACTGTCTGCCCCCGGCAAACCCCTTGCCAAAGAACGTTGGGCCGGCGTGGTGGACACCGTGGGCAGCCACACCCTGGCCAACGCCTGCGCCAGCACCAAATACGGTGGCGTGGTCACCGCTTGTGGCTTGGCGCAAGGCATGGACTTTCCGTCGAGCGTAGCGCCCTTCATTTTGCGCGGCGTGACGCTGGCGGGCATTGACAGCGTCATGGCCCCACGCGCTGTGCGCGAAGCGGCCTGGGCGCGACTGGCGCAAGACCTGGACACCGCGCAACTGGAACGCATGACCCGCGAAGTGGGTCTGGCCGACGCCATCGACCTGGGCGCAGAGATTTTGGCAGGGCAGGTGCGCGGGCGGGTGGTGGTGAACGTCAACCGCTGAGGCGCTGTTTCAAAAGAGCCCTCGGGCGATTGAAGCATCACACGCTCAAGCCACCCGACCCAAGGCGCGCAGCACTTTCTCTGGCGTGATCGGTTGCGACCAGAGCTGCGCCTTGAACGGTGCCAAGGCATCGTTGATCGCATTCATGACCGCAGCAGGTGCACCCGCAGTGCCTGCCTCGCCTGCGCCTTTGGCCCCCAGCTGGCTGCTGCGTGTAGGTGTCTGCACGTGCGCCACCTCGATGTCGGGCATTTCGCCGCTCATGGGCACCAGGTAGTCGGCCATGTTGGCGTTGCGCATGAGCCCTTCTTCGTCGTACAGGCACTCTTCAAACAACGCGCCACCGATGCCCTGCACAATGGCACCCCGAATTTGCTCGTCCACGAGTTTGGGGTTGAGCACGCGGCCGCAATCCTCGACCGCCCAGTGTTTGAGCAGCTTCACAAAGCCGGTGTCCGGGTCCACTTCCACATAAGAGGCCTGCACACCATTGGTGAAAATAAAGGGGTAGTCGCGCTGGGCATAGTGGCGCGTCACCATCAACTCCGGCGTGAAGTCATGGGGTAAAAGGTCCGAACGGAAGTAGGCAATGCGGCCGAGTTCGGCAAAGTCCAGCACCGACGCCAGCGTCTGGGCGTCCACCACATGGCCACGGCGCACGGTCAATTCGGCCTCGCTGCGCTTGAGGATGACAGCCGCCAATTTGAGGATGTTGGCGCGAAGTGCTTGGGAGGCCAGCAAAACCGCCTCACCGCCCACACCCGCACCGCGCGAGGCCCAAGTGCCGCCGCCGTAAGGCGTGACATCGGTGTCGCTCATGATGAGTCGGACTTTTTCAAGATCAACGCCGACACCGTCCGCCGAAATTTGTCGGTAAATGCCGTCATTGCCCTGGCCCTGTTCGCCCACGCTCACGCTCACGCTGATGGCACCCGAGGGGTCCAAGCGGATGGTGCAGCCGTCCTGAGAGGCAATGCGCGCACCACCCACCCCATAAAAAGCCGCACTCGGGTTGGTGAGCTCAATCAATGTCGCAAAGCCAATGCCGCGGTAAATGCCTTGTTCACGCAGCTGGGCAATCTCCGCCTTGAGACGCGGGTAATCCATCATCTTCTCGATCTTGCTCAGGCACGCCTCATGCGACAAGACTTCGAGCTTGATGCCGCTGGCCCCTGTGGTGGGGTAAGCATCATCCGGAATCACGTTCTTCTTGCGAAACTCCAGCGGGTCCATGCCAATGGCTCGCGCCGCTTGATCAACCAATCCTTCGGTCACTGCGCAAGCGATGGGATGCCCCACCCCACGGTACTGGCAAGTGGGCGTTTTGTTCTGAAACACCACGTCCAAGTGCGCCCTGTAATTGGCGTGTTTGTAGGGTCCGCCCACCAAATTGACCACCTGGTTGCCCTCGATCGCGCTGGTGCGCGGGAACATGGAGTACGGACCAATGCCCGTCAAGTCGTACATCTCGAAAGCCAGGATCTCTCCGCTCGTGTTGGCGGCAATGCGGGCCGTGACTCGGTGGTGACGGGCGTGAATGTCGCTGGTGAAACTCTCCATGCGATCGGCCACAAACTTGACTGGGCGACGGCACATCATCGACAAGGCCACCGTGGCAAAGTCATCCGGATACGCATGCACCTTGATGCCAAACGAGCCGCCCACGTCCTTGCAAATCACCCGCACTGCGTGTTCAGGCAAGTCAAACTGCCTGGCGTACAGGTCCTGCATCATGTGCGGTGCTTGGAATGAGTGGTACACCGTCAGCTTTTGATCGGCAGGGTTCCAATCGGCAATCTGGCAACGGGGCTCCAAGGTGACGCCCGTGTGTCGCCCGAATTCAAAGGTGGTCTCGACCACCGCATCGGCCTTGGCAAAAGCCTCGTCAACCTGGCCCACATTCAGCTTGCGGGTGAAACAGAGGTTGTCACCCAGCTCCGGATGGATGAGGGGCGTCGCCGGGTCCAGTGCGGTCTCCATGTCCACCACCGCTGGCAGTTGTTCGATCTCGACGTGGATGAGCTGCAGCGCGTCCTCGGCCTGCTCTCGCGTTTCTGCAACGATCGCCACCACCGGCTCTCCCTGCCAGCAGGCACGGTCCAAAGCCAGCGGATACTGCGGCGCCGATTTCATGCCCGCCAAGTGGCCCAGAACCGCCACCCATGGCTTGCATATTTTGGCCAGGTCATGGCCATCGGCGACCAAGATTACCCCGGGCATGCTGCGCGCAGCAGCGGCGTCAATGTGGGTGATCTTGCAATGCGCAACGGGGCTACGCCAGTAAACAACATGGGCCATTCGGGGCAGTTCCATGTCGTCGATGTAGGTGCCCTGACCTTGGACCAATTTGCGGGCACTCGGGCGTTCAACGCTTTGGCCAATGTAGCGGGGGTCCTCGGTCAATGCATGCAAAGGCTTCTCTTCATGGCCGACTTTTGGCGAATCTTCCACTTCAGGGCCCGCATTGCCCGACATGTTCTGTGTGATCGTGTTCATGCGCTCACCTTTTCGGATGGACGGCTGGACGAATTCTTAGCGCGCTCGGCCAAGGTTTCGCAAATGGCATCGACAATCGCGTGATAGCCGGTGCAGCGGCAATAGTTGCCACTCATCCACTCACGCACCTCTTCCCGGGTCGCATCGGGTTTGGCCTCCAGCAACTCCTTGGCCGCCATCACCATACCCGGCGTGCAAAACCCACACTGCAAGGCGTTGTTCCTGACAAAGGCATCCTGCAAATCACGCACATCACCATCGGCACTGAGGCCTTCGATCGTGCGAACCTTGCCGCCCTGGGCTTGAACGGCCAGCGTCAGGCAACCGCGCACGATGCGTCCATTCACCTCGACGGTGCATGCGCCACAAACACCGTGTTCGCAACCCAGATGAGAGCCTTTGAGACCCAATTCGTTTCGAATGAAGTCCACCAAATGCTGGCGAGGTGCCACGCTGCGCACTTGCGCTTGACCGTTGACTTCTACGTGAAGTGTTTGAAGAGATGGCATGAGTTTCTCCCGGAATAGTTCAGGCAGCGATCGCGCTGCGGCTGGCGTGTGCAGCCGATAGCAAACGGCGCGCCAGTACGGTGGCCAAATGCCGCTTGGTTTCGGGGCTGTGGGTCAGGTCTGGGAGGGGGTCGAGCTCGGCCTTGAGTGAAGCCACCGCAATTTCCACCGTTGCCAAATCCAGCGTCTTGCCCACAAGCAGGGCTTCGGTTCGGCGTGCACGCCAAGGGATCGCACCAATACCGAGGAAGGCCAGATTCACACGCTGAGCCACTGTGCCCGCGAAGCTGGCAGCCACAGCCAGACCTGCCACCGCGTAATCGCCATGGCGTCTTGCCAGTTCATCGAAAGCAAACCAGTCCGCCTGACCCGCCAGAGGCACATCGGCCCCGACGACGACTTCATCAGGACCGAGGGCGGTCGTGTACAGGTCCATGAAAAAATCAGTGGCCGAAATCTTGCGACGGCCAGTGGGGCTTTGCAGGTGAATTTGCCCATCCATGGCGCAAAGGCAGCACGGCCATTCAGCCGCAGGGTCCCCATAAGCAATCGAGCCGCCCCAGGTGCCCGAGTTGCGAATCGCTCGGTGGGCGATGTGCGGGGCTGCCATGGTCAGCATCGGGGCATGCTGGCTGACCAGGGCGCTGTTTTCAATTTCAGTGTGCGTGGTCAGTGCGCCAATGTACAGACGGTCACCCTCTTGGCGAATGCCCCGCAGCTCATTCAGGCCCGTGATGTCAATCACCAGTTTCGGTTCGGACAAACGCATGTTCAGCGTGGCCAGCAGGGTCTGTCCACCCGCCAAAATTCGGGCGTCATCCCCGTGGGATTGAAGCAGCGCGAAGAGCTCGGCCATCGCGGCGGGCTTGACGTAATCAAATGCAGCTGATTTCACGGTGGGTCTTCCAGTTTTTGTGTTCCATATCGGCCAAACAAGGCCCCGTCTCAGAGCTGAGCGCCGAGCCACACGCCAACGGCTGTGGCCAATACCCCCAAGGCAAACCATTTCACACGCAACCATTCCGTGTCGTCTGGCGATTTGCTGGTGGGCGGGTGCGCAACAGTCGCTTGAGCCCCAGTCAAATCTGCGCTTCGGGTCTGTGCAAGCACTGGGCTCACTTGGGCCGCTTCAGGCGTCTCAGGCGCTGTCGGTAGCTGGTCGGCTTCCGGTTGGGGTGGCGCTAGATGCAACTGGAAAGCATTGAAAAACTGATCCGCCATCTGCTTGGCGGCCCCGTCAATCATGCGCCCCCCCACCAAGCCCAGCTTGCCAGCCACCGAGGCCTGAACCGTGTAATGCAACCGTGTGCTCTCGCCCTCATCGCTGAGTTCGACTTGCGAGCGACCACGGGCCATTCCGGCTGCACCACCAGACCCCTCGAAAGTCATGGCGCAACTTTCGGCCTCGACCACGTCGGTCATCAAAATGCGGCCGCTGAACTTGGCGCGAACCGGCCCCACCTTGACCATCATGCGAGCGGTCTTTTCAAGGGGGCCCACCTGCTCCACAGCCTCGCAGCCGGGAATGCAAGCCGTCAGAACAGCCGGATCATTCAGCGCCGCCCAAACACGCGCTCGAGCCGCGTTAATTAAAACATCGCCTGTCAATTCCATGGGGTGATCTTTGGGGTTTTCACGGGGTTGCTTTGTTTACCATGCGTTCAATAATCCTATTCCAAATTGACCATACGGTAAATAGCATGCCCATACAGACAAACCCTGAGCGGGCGCTTGACCCCGCTGCAGGGTTAGCGTCCGAGCCTCCCCGAATGCGGCGGCGGTTGTGTGTTGCCGAGCGTGAACGACAAATTTTGGATGGCGCGATTGGCTTTTTTGCACAAAACGGATTCGGCGCTCAACTGCGAGATTTGGGCCGCAGCATCGGCGTCACACACGCCCTTCTGTACCATTACTTTCCCACCAAACAAGCCTTGATCGACCGGGTTTACTTGGAGGTTTTCGAGGGGCGCTGGAACCCAGATTGGGAAGCCTTGCTGGATGACCCCGAGAAAACGCCAGAAGAAAAACTCACCGGCTTTTACGACGATTACATCAACTCAGCGCTGAACCGCGAGTTCACCCGTATCTTGGTGTTCTCGGGCCTTTCCGATCACGACATCACCGACAGGTTCTTTTCGCTTCTTCGCCAGCGACTGTTCCCCCGTCTGATCCGCGAAACCAGACGCTTTCGCGGCTTGACCAGCAGGGCCAAAGCCAGCGAACGTGAGTTGGAACTGCTGATGGGGTTGCACGGCGGGTTTTTTTACATCGCAATGCGGCGCTGGATTTACGGCCAAGGTGTGGCCAACGATCAAGCCCCCGAACGTTTTTGCCATTCACTTGTGCATGACCGCGTGCTGGGCTATTTGATCGCCAGTCAGACATTGTTCGGCCAAGCCCCTACTTCGGCAGCCCCTAAGACCCTTGGCGGCACAAGAAAACGGAATCCATGAAAAATTTTTCACCCCGCTGCAGCCTACCGGTTGCGGCAATTACAGCGCGGCAATGGACTGCCGCTATTCAACCAAAAGGAGAACGCATGAAACTCAACAAGTTGGCCCTTTCCGGGTTGATCGCGCTCGGTTGCGCAACTGCTGCCAGCAATGCAGTCGCCCAACAGCGCATCAACGTCAACATCGGTGCAAGTCATCCGACCACCAACATTTGGGCCTACGCCATGAAAGAGGTGTTCCAGCCCGAAGTCGACCGGCTGCTCAAAGAAGGCGGGGGCAAGTTTGAAGTGCGTTGGCGTGAAAATTACGGCGGAACGCTCTACAAGTTTTCTGAAACACGCGCGGCCGTCAAGGACGGCATTGTGGACGTGGGCATGGTCGGTACCGTCTGGGAAAACTCTTCCATGCCTTTGCAGAACGTCACCTATTTCACACCTTTCGCCACCACCAACCACGAGATGCTGATCAGCATTTTCGACAAGCTCAACGACACGCACCCCGCGCTCAAGGCCAGCTGGACCGCGCAAAACATGGTGCCTTTGTCGTCTCTGATCACAGACACTTATGACATTTACGCGAACTTCCCTGTGACCAACATGGCCGCGTTGCAAAACAAGAAAATCCACGCGCCGGGTACATCGGCCAACTGGATGCGCGATACCGGTGCCACGCCCGTTGAAGGCGCCTTGACCACTTACTACACCAACATTCAGACGGGTGTGACCCAAGGCGCCCTGAGTTTTGCCAGCGGCATTGGTCCTGCCCGGGTCTACGAAGTGGCCAAGTATTTGACACGCGTGGATGTGGGTGCCATGTACTTGGGCAGCGTTGCGGCCAACAAAAGCTTCTTTGACAAATTGCCCAAGGAAGTTCAAGAGGCCTTCGTCAAGGCTGGCAAGGCCACATCGGTCGCCCACGGCAAACATGTCACCACCTCCGCTGTGAAAGCGATGGAAACCATGCGCGCCGCCGGCCTTCAGGTGTCCGATCTTCCGGCCGCTGAGCGCACCAAATGGATCAACGGCCTGCCTGACATCGTCACCCCATGGCTGCAGACCACGGGCGATGCGGGCAAGTCCGTGCTTCGCGCTTACTTTGACGAATTGCGCGCTCGCGGTGTGAAGCCTCTGCGTGACTGGGACAAAGCGGCCCGCTGACCCACCACTTGACCGCGTTGATGGCTGCAGGGCCCCCAATGGAGGGCCCTGCAGTCCATTTGCCCATCCACACGAGGAGCCCATCTTGCATGCCGATCCCCAAACAGAAACACCTGCTTCACAGCGGCACCCCTTGGATTTTCCAGCCAATCTGCTGGCCTCTGTTGGCACGGTCTGGATTTTCCTGATCATGGCTCTGGTGGTCGCCGATGTGATTGGTCGTGATTTTTTAGATCGCCCCATCACCGGGGTGGCTGAGTTCTCGTCTCGCTCGGTCGGCGCCATTGTTTTCCTTCAACTGGCTGCTGCCGTTTGCAGCAACCGGATGACGCGCAGTGATTTTTTGCTCAACTTCATCGGCAAGCGTTCGGCCAAAGGTGTCGTGGCACTCAATGTCTTCAATGCCCTGGTGGGTGCTGGCTTGTTTGCGGCATTGGCCTGGATTGGCTGGTCTGAATTCAGCAACTCCTGGACCAGCAACGAGTTCTATGGCGTGCAGGGTGTCTACAGCGTCCCGGCCTGGCCGTTCCGTGGCCTGCTCGTGGCAGGCTCTGCAGTCGGTGCTTTGTGCTACTTGATGAGCATCCCTGCCCTCTTGAAACAACCAGGATCCACAGGGCCTGCTGACGATCCCTTGGGAGGTGGCGTATGAGCGATTTAGGCATGGGCGGCTTGCTCATTGGCGTGCTGGTCATTCTGGTGCTGCTTGGCATTCACATTGGCGTGGCTTTATTAGCGGTTGGTTTTGCAGGCGTTTGGTTGGTGCGAGACAACCTCGACATGGCCATCAAATTGTTTTACATGTCGGCCTACAACGGCGTGGCCGACTATGTGTTTGCAACCATTCCGTTGTTTGTGCTGATGGGACTGCTGGTGAGCATTTCCAACGTTGGTAAGGACACGTTCACGGTCGCAGAAGTCCTGCTGCGCAAGCTCCAAGGCGGCCTGGGTGTGGCCACAGTGGCCGCCAACACGGTGTTCGCAGCGGTCACTGGGGTCTCCATCGCGTCGGCTGCGGTGTTCACCCGGGTGGCCGTGCCCGAAATGGTGAAACACGGTTACCGCACCACCTTTGCCACCGGCACCGTGGCTGGCAGCTCGGTGTTGGGAATGATGATTCCGCCCAGCTTGCTGATGATCATTTACGGCGTGTTGGCCGAACAATCGATTGGCAAGTTGTTTGTGGCTGGCGTCATTCCGGGCTTCTTGCTGGCCATGGTTTTCGCCGTGATGATCATGATGATGGCGCGATTCACGCCGGGCCAGGTCTTTGACCCTCACCACCAATCTCAATTGCTGCGGGGGCGTCAGATAGAAGTGACCCTGACCGGGCTGCAGATGGTCAACAAACTGGTGCCCATTGCCGCGCTGGTGGCCTTGGTGTTGGGGGGGCTGTACGGTGGCTTTTTCACACCCACCGAAGCCGGTGGTGTGGGCGCCTTTGGTGCCCTGGTCATTGCTTTGATGCGCCGGTCTTTGGGAAAAGGCAAACTTTGGCAGGTTCTGCACGAAACCGGCAGCGTGTCATGCACCATCCTCATCTTGCTGGTGGCGGCCAGTTTTTACAGCCGCATGCTCAGTGTGGCGGGTGTGCCGGTCGCCATCAGCGATCTGGTGCGTGACGCGGGTCTTGGACCTTATGGATTTCTGACCTTGTACATCGGCATCGTGCTGCTGCTGGGCATGATATTGGACTCCAGCTCCATCTTGTTGATCATGACGCCGGTGGCAGCGCCCATTGCCGCCAGCTTCGGTTTTGACCTGATCCATTTCGGCGTGATCACCGTGCTGGCTGTCGAAATGGGCTTGCTGACTCCACCCTTTGGCATCTCGGTGTTCACGGTCAAGTCCACCTTGAACGACCCCAATATCTCGGTGGAAAGCATCTTTGCAGGATGCATGCCATTTCTCGGGGCAATGCTGGCCGTGCTGGTCTTGGTCTGCGCCTTCCCCTGGTTGTCTCTGGCGCTGATTTGATAGCGGCATCTGCCCAAATACGACCACGTCAAAACACTGAAGAGGTTGCTCAGCTGGGCTGCGCCAACCGCGCATCCTCTGCCAGCAAATCAATCAGGTCCCGCGCAAAGCCCGGCAGTTCGTCGAAGTTGCGCACGCAAATTTGCATGGACCGGATGGCCCAAGCGTCGGACAGGGGGACCAGCCGAATGGCCATGCTGCGGGCGTGGCGGCGGGCGGCCGATTCGGGCAACACGCCCACGCCCACACCGGCTTCGATCATGCGACAGGCCGACTCAAAGCTGCTGACCTGAATGCGCACTTTGAGCGGCTTGTTCAGTTGCTCACACTCGCGGTTCAAAAAGCCATGCAGCGCACTGGCTTCGTGCAGGCCCACATGGTCAAACTCCAGCGCATCGATCAGCTGCAAGCTGGGCAATTCGGCCACGGGGTGGCCCTCAGGCACCACCAGCACCAGGCTGTCTGAGCGGTAGGGCAGGGTCTGCAGGTTTTCGGTGCGCACCGAACCGGCCACGATGCCAATGTCGGTTTTGCCGTCCATCACGGCGCGCACGATTTCATTTGACAGTTTTTCTTGCAGGTCGATGTTCACATCCGGGTGCGTGGCCAAATAACGCTTGAGCACCTCGGGCAAGAACTCACCCAGCGCCGTGGTGTTGGCATACACGCGCAGGTGGCCTTTGATGCCGCTGGCGTATTCCTGCAGGTCGCCACGCAGGTGTTCGATCTGGCCCAGCACCAACCGCGCCCGGTGCACAAACGCCTGGCCCGGCGGCGTGAGGGTCACGCCCTGGCTGTGGCGGTTGAGCAATTTGGCGCCGATGCTTTCTTCGAGGTTCTTGATGCGCGTGCTGGCCGCAGGCAGCGAGATGAACGAAGCCTCGGCCCCTTTGGTGAGGCTGTTGGCCTCAGCCACCCGCACCATGAGGCGCAAATCCACCAGATCGAAATGAACAGACATGCTGGGATTGTGCCAGCGGGGTGAGCGCCCTATTTGTTCCGGAAATGTTCCGAACAGGTCAGCGCTCGCGCAACTGGAGCAACTTGCGGGCCAACAGCAGCACGGGCGGGTCCACCATCTTGCCATCCACACTGAACGCGCCGCCACCCGCCGCCGCTTCGGCGGCCAACACGCGGCGGGCCCAATCGCACTCGGCATCGGTCGGTGCCAAGGCCTGGTGCACGCCGGCCACTTGTGCAGGGTGGATGCACAACTTGGCGCCCATGCCAAAGCGCCGGCTGCGCTGGGCGTCTCGCGCCAACACCTCGGCGTCTTGCGTGGCGGTGGTCACGCCATCCACCGGGCTGGGCAGGCCGGCACGGCGCGAGGCCACGACCAGTGCCAGCCGCACCGGGGCCAACTCGGCTTCGTCGGGCCCACAGCTCAAACCCAGATCTGCTTGCAAGTCGATGTGACCCAGCACCAAGCGCAAGACACCCGGGGTGCGGGCGATCCGATCCATCTGAGCCAAACCTTCGGCGCTCTCCATCAGGGGCAATACAGGCCGGCCGGTGGTCTGGGCCGCATGCGCAATTTGCTGAGGCGTTTCAGCCTTGGGCAGCATCACCGCACCCAGACCTGTCAGGCTGGCCATTGCGGCCAAGTCGGCTTCGTGCCAAGGCGCGCCCGCCTGGTTCACACGCACCAACAGGCGTGCGCGCTGGTCGGCGTCAAAGTCAGGCCAAGCGGCGAGCAAGGCGTCTCGCGCTGCGGCTTTGGCGTCCAAGGGTACAGCGTCTTCCAGGTCGATGATGACCGCATCCGCACCGCTGGCCAAGGCCTTGGCAAAGCGCTCGGGACGGTTACCGGGCACAAACAAAAAGCTGCGCGCCAGCGCCAATGTCGTTGCAAGCGGCGATGGCTGTGAAGGCACGCTCATGGCAGCAGCGGGCCCACTTGGGGCCAGCTGGCCACTTGCCAGAGCGCATCCACGCTTTGGCGCATGGCTTCTGGGGTGGCACCGCCACTGAAGGCGGCCAAGCGCAGCGCCTTGTCGGTGATTTCCTGGCGCGATAAGGTGTTGCCCGGGTCGCCCTTGGGCTCGTCCACACGGCCGTGAAGCACGCGGCCATCGGTGGTGGTCACCGTGACTTTGCCGATCCAGCGTTTGGGATAAGCGCCGTCCACTTCGGCGTCGAGCACCATGCTGACTTTGTCACGCAGGGCCTGTGTGGGCTGGCTCAAAAAGTCGCGGTCGAATTCGGTCAGGCCCGCGTGGCCGTGCTGCGCCACCAGTGCCAGCACCGTGCCCATGGAAAACTTGCTCTGGTGCACCGTGACGGGCCGCACCACGGGGCCAAGGACGTCGATGGCACCCTGGTGGACGTGGGTGACAACCTTCGCGAGGTCTTCGAGCCGAAGGCCGTGGGTCTGCATGACGTGCAGCAGCGCATCGGCCGCTGGGTGCGTGTGGCGGCAGCTGGCGTGGTATTTGAACGAGGTCTCGGCCGTGGCCCAGCGCGTGCCCAGGCCATCCACCAGGCGGCTGGGATCGGCGTCGCTCGACATGCCCACGGCCATGCCTTGCGGGCCTTCCAGAATTTCGGCGGCACCCGTGAAACCATCTTTGGCCAGGTACGCCGACATCAAACCCGCTGCGGCAGCGTGCGCGGTGTGCAGCTGCTTGCTGTCGGCGGCGGTGCGCAAAAATTCCCACAAACCTGCCGACTGCGTGCCCGCCGAGCCGAACGCGTGCTGCATTTGCTGCGCGTTCAAGCCCAGCAAATGGCCCACAGCAGCAGCAGCGGCCAAGGTGCCTGCAGTGCCGGTGGTGTGGAACACACGGTAGTGCGAGCGCCCCAAAAATTCACCCACACGAATGCCAACTTCGTAACCCACCACCGATGCGGCCAACAGTTGTGCGCCGCTGGCACCCAGGGCTTGTGCCACGGCCACGGCGGGCGGAAACACCACCGTGGCCGGGTGGAACACCGAGCCGTTGTGCACGTCGTCTTGCTCGGCCACATGCGAGGCCGCCGCATTGGCCATGGCGGCCAAATAGGGGCTGGTCCGCGCGCCATTGATGATCACTTCACTGGGGCCTTCGGCAGCGCCCATGGCCTGCGCAAAGCGGGTGATGGTCTCCACGGGCCGTGTGCCGTGCCCGGCCACAGCCGAACCAAACCAGTCAACCAACAGGTCTTCGATTTTGCGAACCACCGGCTTGGGAATGTCCTCAAACCGAAGGTTGGCAGCGAAAGCGGCGAGTTGGACAGTGTGGGATGCGGTGCTGTGTGTCATGGCGGTCGGTTGGAGATTTTTAGAAGTGGTTGGGTCAGATGGCTTTGTTCGTGCGCAGTGCATGCACGGCTGCATCGCCCAGACCCTGCTCTCGCAAGATGGCCTCGGTGTGCTCGCCCACGGCGGGCACGGGGTCCATGCGGTAGTCGTAGCGGTTGTTGCGCCCGGGCGGCAGCAGGGCCGGAATGTCGCCTGCTGGCGAGCCCACGTCTTGCCAACGCTCACGCGCCTTGAGCTGCGGGTGAGCCCAGAGTCCAGCCATGTCGTTCATGCGGGCGTTGGCGATTTGCGCTTGGTCCAGCCGCGCCTCGACCTCTGGCGTGGTCATGCGGGCGAACATCCCCACGATGAGTTGCTTGAGCTGCGCACGGTTCTCGCTGCGCAATGCATTGGTGCAAAAACGCGGATCGTTGGCCAGTGCGGCGTCGCCCAAAACCACATCGCAAAAGACTTTCCACTCGCGCTCGTTTTGCAGGCCCAGCATCACGGTGCCGCCGTCGCCGGCCACAAACGGGCCATAGGGGTAGATGCTGGCGTGCGAAGCCGCACTGCGCGGCGGCGGGGTCGCGCCGTCATAGGCGTAGTAAAGCGGGTAACCCATCCACTCGGCCAAGGCTTCGAGCATGGACACGTCGATGTGGCTGCCCTGACCGGTCTTGCCGCGCAAGAGCAGCGCCGACAAGATGTTGGTGTAGGCGTACATGCCGGCCGCAATGTCGGCAATCGAGTTGCCGGTTTTGGACGGGTCTTCGGGCGTGCCGGTGATGGACAACATGCCCGCCTCGCTCTGGATCAACAGGTCATAGGCTTTTTTGTCACGGTAAGGGCCGTCTTCTCCGTAGCCCGAGATGTCGCACACGATCAGCTTGGGGTACTTGGGGTTGAGCGCTTCAAACGACAGACCCATGCGCGCGGCCGCGCCGGGGGCCAGGTTTTGCACCAGCACATCGGCGCTTTGCAACAAGCTGCTCAGCACAGCCATGGCGTCTGGGTTTTTGAGGTCCAGCGTCAGACTTTCCTTGGAGCGGTTGGTCCACACAAAGTGCGAGGACTGGCCGCGCACCCGCGTGTCGTAGGCCCGCGCAAAATCACCCGCGCCGGGGCGTTCGATCTTGATGACGCGTGCGCCCAAGTCGGCCAACTGGCGCGTGCAAAAGGGCGCAGCAATCGCGTGTTCGAGAGAGACGACGGTGATGCCGTCCAGAGGTCTTGTCATCGTTTTCACCCTGTATCAGAACGAACGGGGCAAGCCGAGGATGTGCTCAGCCACGTAACTGAAAATCATGTTGGTCGAGACCGGGGCGACTTGATACAAGCGCGTCTCGCGGAACTTGCGCTCGATGTCGTACTCGCACGCAAAGCCAAAGCCACCGTGGGTTTGCAGGCAGACGTTGGCCGCTTCCCAGCTGGCCTTGGCCGCAAGGTACTTGGCCATGTTGGCTTCGGCCCCAGCGTTTTGCATCGCATCGATTTTTTCGCAGGCCTTCCAACGCATCAGGTTGGCGGCTTCGAGTTCAATGAAGGCGTCGGCAATCGGGAACTGCACGCCTTGGTTCTGGCCAATCGGGCGGCCGAACACCACACGGTCTTTGGCGTATTTGGTGGCGCGATCGATGAACCAGTAACCGTCGCCAATGCATTCGGCCGCGATGAGCACGCGCTCGGCGTTCAGGCCGTCAAGCAGCGTCTTGAAACCCTTGCCTTCTTCGCCCAGCAGCGCATCTTCGGGGATGTCGAGGTTGTCAAAAAACAGCTCGTTGGTCTCGTGGTTGACCATGTTCAAGATGGGCCTCACCGTCAGGCCGTTGCCGATTGCTTTCTTGAGATCAATCAGAAAGCACGACAGGCCCTCAGACCGTTTGGCGACCTGGTCGGCGGGCGTGGTGCGGGCCAGCAAGATCATCAGATCGCTGTGCTGGATGCGCGAAATCCAGACCTTTTGGCCGTTGATGACCCAGCGGCCGTCTTTTTTGACGGCCGTGGTTTTGAGCTTGGTGGTGTCCGATCCGGTGGTGGGCTCGGTCACACCCATGGACTGGATGCGCAATTCGCCGGTGGCGATCTTGGGCAAAAGCGTGTTCTTTTGCGCCGCAGACCCGCTGCGCACGATGGAGTTCATCACGTACATCTGGCCGTGGCACGCGCCCGAGTTGCCGCCCGAGCGGTTGATCTCTTCCATGATGACCGAGGCCTCGGCCATGGACAGGCCCGAGCCGCCGTATTCCTGTGGGATCAGCGCAGCCATCCAACCGGCTTTGGTGAGGGCGTCCACAAACTCTTCGGGGTAGCCGCGTTTTTCGTCGACCTTGCGGTGGTACTCGTCAGGGAACTGGGCGCACAGGGCGCGCACGGCGTCGCGGATGTCTTGGTATTGGTCGGTGGAGGTGTGCATGGGTTTTGTGTCGGTAAAAAGTTTCAGGCCAAAAAATATCAGGCCAAGGTGGCTTGCGCTTGCATGGTGAGCCAGCCTTCGTGGTCGCAGGCCCACAGGTCAACGGTTTTTCCATCAGCAGACGGGCGGCCGTTCAAGCGGAAAGGGTGCAGGTCAAAGGTGGGTCGCACGGCGCGGAACTGGAACGAGGCCACGCGGGCCTCCGGCATTTGACGGCGCACCAGGTCCACCAACAAAGTAGCAATGAGTGGGCCGTGCACGATAAGGCCGGGGTAGCCCTCCTCTTGCGTGACGTAGCTTCGGTCGTAGTGGATGCGGTGGCCGTTGAAGGTGAGCGCCGAATAGCGAAACAGCGACACCGGATCGGGCACAAACTCGCGCTGCCAGGGCGCGCCGGTCTCGGCCGCAGTGGGTAGCACTTCAGGCGCACCGGGCACCGCCGCTGGGCGGTAAACGATGTCGTGGGTTTCGGTCAGGCACAGGCCTTGGGCGTTGCTGAAAGCGTGCTCGACTTCGACAAACAGCAAGTCGCCCGTGCGGCCGGACTTGTGCTTGACCGAAGCGATGCGCGACTGCTTTTGCGCAACCTCGCCCACACGCAGCGGGTTGCCGGTTTGCCACTGCAGGCGGCCGCCTGCCCACATGCGGCGAGGCAGCGGCACGGGGGGCAAAAAGCCCCCACGCAAGGGGTGGCCGTCGGGCCCGATCTGGCTTTGCGGGGCCTGTGGCAAAAAGTACAGCCAGTGCCACAGCGGCGGCACTTCGCTGCCCGCGGCTTGGCGGGGGTCATCGCGGTCAAGCAGGGCGCTTTGACCACGCAGCGGGGCGGCCACGATCTCGTCGGTCAGCGTTTCGCTGCGGCCTTCCCAGCTGCGCAGGTGCGCGACTTGGCTCGCGTCTAAGGTGGTGGTGGTGTTCATGGGGTCGATCTTCGCCGAGTCGGGGGCAAGAGGCCATCTGTGTTTTTGAAAGTCCGCCTTTGTCAGTCAAGAAGAGCGCTCAGGCGCTGCCGGTTTGCGCGGCGCTCCACTGTTCAACCAACTCGCGCTTGAGCACTTTGCCGCTCAGGGTCATGGGCATCTCGGCCACCAGCGTCACCACCGAGGGTCGCTTGTAGGGCGACAGGTGTTCGTGGGCATGGGCCTTCAGGGCCTGCAGGTCCAACTGCACGCCGGGCTTGGCTTCAATGAAGGCCAGGATGTCCTCGTTGCCATCGGCCGCTTTGCGCCCGGCCACCGCCGCTTTTTGCACTCCGGGCCAAGCCAGGAACACGGCCTCGACCTCGCCGGGGTACACATTGAAGCCCGAGCGGATGATCATTTCCTTGAGACGACCCACCACCTGCAAAGCACCGTCAACATCTTGTCTGCCCAAGTCGCCGCTGGCGTACCAGCCGCCAGGCTTCATGACCTGGTGGGTGATCCCGGGGTCGCGGAAATAACCGGGCATCAGGCCCACGCCGCGCATCCAGATCTCGCCCGTCTGCCCTCTAGGCAGGTCCTGCCCATCGGGGCCCATGATGCGCAGCTCAGCGCCTTCGACCAGGTAACCCGCGCTGGTGTCGGCGCGCTGTTCATTCAGGCGGCACAGCGTCAAAGCGCCTGCGTATTCCGACAGGCCATAACCGTGGTGCAGGGGTTTGCCAAAGCGCGCTTCAATCGCTTGCTTGACGCTCAGGTCAAGCGGTGCAGCGCCCGTATAGACATAGCGCAAAGCAGGTGCAACCGGCTGCGCAATGCCTTGAAGGTCGAGCCAAGCCAACAAGCGGGTGAACATGGCGGGCGGGCCTTGCAGCTGCGTCATGCCCTGGTGGGCCAGCGCGTCGAACACATCGGCCGGGTCGAACTGGCTGCGCATGAGCAGGCCTGAGCCAGCGTGCAGCGAAGCCATGAGCACCGTGCCCAGACCGAAGATGTGCGTCATGGGCAAATAGGCGTAAGACCGGTCCGAAGGCCCGAGCTGGCGCGACTGCGCCGACACCCGGGCAAATTGCAACAACCCGGCGTGCGTGAGCATCACGCCCTTGGGCTGTCCCGTGGTGCCCGATGTGAAAATGATTGCGGCGACCTGCTCAGCCAGCTCACCGGTTTGCGCCGTAGCTTGCGGCCTGACGCGCGTGCGTTGCAGGCCGGGCAGCACACTGGCCTGGGTACCGCGCTGCGCCGCGTGCTGGCGCGCCGCCTCGGACACACCCACCGTGAAATACAGCACGCGGGCATCGGCCTTGTCAGCAAATGCGGCCACTTCGGAGGCCGTCATGCGGGCATTGACGCCGCAGGCCCAGGCCCCCACACGGCTGCAGGCGAGCACCAGCGCCACATGCTCGGGGCAGTTTTCGGCGGCCACCAACACCCGGTCACCCAGACGCACACCCGCTTCGCGCAGCTCGTCTTCCAGCAGATCCACCTTCTGGGCCAGCTGGCCCAGCGTCATGACCCCATGCGTCAAATACAAAAAGGGGTGCGCAGGTGCCTGTGCGGCGCGTTCGTCAAACAGCTGGTGAATGCGGGTGTGGGGTGCTGTCAAATGCAAAGACATGTTTTATTCGAAGGTCATGCCTTTGGTCACTTCGGCCCACAGCGCGTGTTCGCGGCGCATGCGCTCGGCCAGGTCTGCGGGTTTGGCATTCCAAATCACATAGCCCTGGTCCACCCAGCGCTTGTTCAGTTCGGGGTCTTGCAAGGCGCGGGCCGTCGCAGCGGTGATCCTCTGGCTCACTTCTGCACTCATGCCCAATGGGCCATACAGGCCGTACCAACCACCCACGTCGTAATCGCGAATGCCCAACTCGGTCATGCTGGGCAGCTGCGGCAAGGCCGGGTTGCGGTCTTTGGAGGTCACGGCCAAGGGTCTCACCTTGCCGCCGTCGATGTGGCCCTTGGCCCCGCCCACGATGTCAAACATCATCTGGATCTGCCCGCCGATCACGTCGGTCATGGCAGGGGCATTGCCTTTGTAGGGCACATGGGTCATGTTGATGCCCGCACGGCGCGCAAACAGCTCACCGCTCAAGTGGTTCGATGCGCCCATGCCAGCCGAGCCATAAGCCAGTTTGCCCGGATTGGCTTTGGCAAAGGCCACCAACTCGGGCAATGTCTTGAAGGGCTGGTTCTGGTTGACGACCAGCACGTTGGCATAACTGAGGATGGTGGCCAGCGGGGTCATGTCCTTGAGCGGGTCAAAGGCCATGGACTTGAGCACATGGGGGCTGATGGTCATGGTGGGGCTGGCGGCATAAAAAATCTCCAAGCTCGCGGGTGCCGACCGGACCACGGTGTTCCCCGCTAATGCACCACCCGCGCCAGGTCTGTTTTCCACGATCACCGGCTGGCCCAGTTCGCGGCTGAGCACGGGCGCAAACACGCGTGCCGATGAGTCCACGGGTCCGCCTGGGGCATAACCCACAATCAGCTTGACGGTGTTGTTGCCTGTGGACTGGGCCCACAGGGGCAGGGCGGATGCTGTGCACACCGCCCCCAAAAGGGCCATCATCAAACGGCGCTGGGTGGATGGGGTTTTTGTCATGGTTTGTCTCCTAGGGTTGTCATCGGTTTTGGCTTGGGGGAATCGGTGGGGCCGTCGCTCAAGAGGGAAGTGCCCAGGTCTGCGCACGCGCCAAAGCGGCACGGCAGTCGGCCACCATGCGCTCGATCAGGTCGGCGCAGCGCGGGATGTCGTCGATCAGGCCAATCACCTGGCCGGCAGCGACCACGCCGCCATCGACATCGCCCGACTGCAGGGCCTGGTTGCCGCGCTGGCCGGCCACCAGGTGGCGTATGTCTTCGAAGCTGCAGCCGCCTGCGCGGTTTTCGGTGGTCACCACCTCTTGCGACACTGCATTGCTCCAAGCCCGCGTGGTGTTGCGCATGGTGCGAAACATCAGTTTGGTGTCGCGCTCGGTGGCACCCACCAGCGCTTGTTTGATGTTGTCGTGCACCGGCGCTTCTTGCGTGACCAGAAAGCGGGTGCCCATGTTCACGCCTTCGGCGCCCAGCGCCATGGCGGCGGCCATGCCGCGCCCGTCGGCAATGCCGCCCGAGGCAATGACCGGCACACGCAGCGCCTGACAAGCCAAGGGGATCAGGATCAAGCCAGGCACATCGTCCTCGCCGGGGTGGCCTGCGCATTCAAATCCGTCGATGCTGATCATGTCCACGCCGTTGCGCTCGGCGCTCAGGGCGTGGCGCACCGAGGTGCATTTGTGCACGATGGTGATGCCCGCATCCTTCATGCGGCCAATGAAGTCTTTGGGGCTGTTGCCCGCCGTTTCCACAATCTTCACGCCGCTGTCGATGATGACCTGCAGGTACTCGCCGTAGGGCGGCGGGTTGATCGAAGGCAGGATGGTGAGGTTCACACCAAAGGGTTGGTCGGTCAGTGTGCGGGTGCGGGCGATCTCGTGCGCCAGGGCTTGCGGCGTGGGCTGGGTGAGCGCCGTGAGCACGCCCAGGCCCCCGCCATTGGACACGGCCGAGACCAGCTCGGCCTTGCCCACCCACTGCATGCCGCCTTGGATGATGGGGTAGCGGATGCCCAAGGCTTCGGTGACGCGGGTTTTCATGGTCTTGTGCCCAAGTCAGCCGCGTGCTTCACGCACCATGTTGCGACCGATGATGATTTGCTGGATCTGCGTGGTGCCCTCGTACAAACGGAACAGGCGCACATCGCGGTAAAAGCGCTCGATGCCGTATTCCGACAAATAGCCCGCGCCACCCAAAATTTGCACGGCCCGGTCGGCCACACGGCCGCACATCTCGGACGCGAACATCTTGCAGCATGAGGCCTCGGTCGACACGCTGCGCCCTTCGTCGCGCTTGCGTGCGGCGTCGATCACCATGCACTCGGTCGCATACAGCTCGGCCTTGCTGTCGGCGAGCATGGCCTGCACCAACTGGAACTCGGCGATAGGCTGGCCGAACTGCTTGCGGTCAATGGCGTAACGCAAAGCGTCATCCAGGATGCGTTGGGCCACGCCCACGCAGACGGCGGCCAGATGGATGCGGCCTTTTTCGAGCACCTTCATCGCGGTCTTGAAACCCTGACCTTCTTGGCCGCCAATGAGGTTGGCAGCGGGCACACGCACATTGTCAAACATCACGTCGCAGGTGTGAGCGCCCTTTTGGCCCATCTTTTGGTCATTTTTGCCCAAGCTGATGCCGGGCGACTGGGCATCCACGATGAAGGCCGAGACGCCGCCTGCGCCCTTGTCAGCCGGGTTGGTGCGCGCCATGAGCGTGAAGATTTTGGAGTGCGGCGCGTTGGTGATGTAGCGCTTGGTGCCGTTGACGATGTAGTGGTCGCCCTCACTGTCTGTGCCCCGGATGGCCGTGGTGCGCAGCGATGCGGCGTCAGAGCCCGCCTCGGGCTCGGTCAGCGCGAACGAAGCCGACAACTCACCGGTGGCCAGCTTGGGCAGGTAGTAGGCTTTTTGTTCATCGGTGCCGTCCATCAGGATGCCCTGCGAGCCAATGCCCACCGTGGTGCCGATCACCGAGCGGAACGCGGGCGAGGTCTTGCACAGCTCAAACAGCAAGCGCGACTCCTCTTCCATGGTCAGCTCCAGGCCACCATAGGCCTCGGGGATGGTCAGGCCAAACAGGCCCATCTCGCGCATCTCTTGCACGATGGCTTCGGGAATCTCATCGGTCAGGGCGACTTGGTTTTCGGCAGGCACCAAACGGTCGCAGACAAAACGACGCACCGAGTCGAGCAAGGCTTCGAAGGTTTCGGGGTCTCGGATCATGGCTTGCTCACAAGGTTTCAAAAGTGCCCAGGATCGCCGTGGACTGGCTGGACAACGTGCCGCCGTTGCCGTGGGCCAGCGCGGTTTGGGCTCCCGCGACTTGGCGCTCGCCACCCTCGCCGCGCAACTGGCGCACGGCTTCGATCAGGGTGAAGATGCCGTACATGCCCGGGTGCGTACACGACAGACCGCCGCCGTTGGTGTTGACCGCCAGGCGGCCTCCGGGCGCGATCGCACCGCCTTCAACAAAGGCGCCGCCTTCACCCTTTTTGCAAAAGCCCAGGTCTTCGAGGAAGAGCAAGGTGTTGATGGTGAAGGCGTCGTACAGCTGCACCACGTTCATGTCGGCTGGCGCCAGGCCCGCCATGGCAAAGGCTTCGCGCCCCGACTGGCTGGCAGAAGTGACGGTGAGGTCGTGCATGGACGAGATCTGGCGGTTCCAGTTGGCGGTGGCGTTGCCCAGCACGTAGACCGGCTTTTGGGGCAGGTCACGCGCACGGTCGGCGCGCACCAGCACAAAGGCCCCCCCGCCGTCGGTCACCAAACAGCAGTCACGCACAGACAAAGGGTCAGACACCATGCGGGCCTTGAGCACATCGTCAATCGTCAGCGGATCGCGCATGAAGGCTTCGGGGTTGCGCTGCGCCCAAGCGCGCGCGGCCACGGCCACTTCGGCCAACTGGCGGCGGGTGGTGCCGTACTCGTGCATGTGCCGTTGCGTGGCCAGCGCATAAGCGCTCAAGGGTTGTATCGGGGCGTAGGGCGTCTCGTAGGGCTGCGGGTCCATCACGCGGCGCGCCTGCGCGATTTCGGCGCGGCCAAAAGTTGAGGTGCGCTGCGTGCTGCCGTAGCACACCAGCACGGCATTGCACTGGCCCGACTGCAAAGCCATCATGGCGGGCAGCAGGTGCGCCACAAAACTGGAGCCGCCGAGCATGGTGCCGTTGGTGTAGCGCGGGTTGATGCCCAAGTACTCGGTCACGGGCATGGGCCACATGGTGGACAGCACACTGGCGGTGCACAGCCCGTCGATGTCGCTCATCTTCAAACCGGCATCGGCCACGGCGGCGCGCGCGGCGCGGGCCAGCACTTCCATATCGGTGAAACCCGTGGCTTCACCACAACCAAAGGTGGCCACGCCCACAATGGCGGCGCTGCCACGCAAGGCTTTCAGGCCAGATGAGGTGTGCACCGCTGCCGATGCAGCCGGGCCACGGGGCACAGCTTGGGCCGAGGCAGCGGCCGTGCTGACCGGGTCAAACACCACCAGGCCTTGACCCTTGTCGACCACCACGCGGGATTGCACCCGCTGGCCCACTTGCACGGCGTCGACAGGGTCCATGTCCACGCGGCTCATCAGGCGCACGCCTTCGTCCAGGTCGATCAGGCAGACGTTGTAATCGCCGCCCGCATCGGGCTTGCGACGCACGATGGTCACCGAATACACCGTGCCCAGGCCCGTGGGGGGCACCAGGGCCAAATGGTCGCAGCCGCAATGCGGACAGACCTCACGGGGAAAGTAAATGTTCTGGCCACAGCCACCACATTTTTGGATCAGGAATTGGCCCTCGGCCAAGGCCGCCTGGTGCTGGGCGAGGACGCCGGTGTTGTTGTTCTCTGCAGTCATGGTCATTGCTCAGATCGGGTCCCAGCTGAACACGTCACCTGAGCGTTCCAGGTCAAAAAAGCTCGATTGCAGCGCGGGCATGGCGTGGTCGAGCACGCTCTGCGGCGTCCAGCCCTCGCCACGGTGCACCGAGCGCACCGGACGCGGCTGGCTCATCAAGAAAATTTCGTTGTTGCGCACGGCAAAAATCTGGCCGTTCACATGGGCCGATGCATCGCTGGCCAGGGCCACGGCCATGGGCGCGATCTTGGCGGGTGTCATCTGCTTGATGCGCTCGACGCGGGCCTGCTCTTCGGGCGTTTCGGTCGGTATCGAGCCGATCATGCGGCTCCAGGCAAAAGGCGAGATGCAGTTGGAGCGAACATTGAACTTCTGCATGTCCAACGCGATTGACTTGGACAGCGCGGCCACACCCAGCTTGGCCGCCGAGTAGTTGGCCTGGCCAAAGTTGCCCACCAGCCCCGAGGTGGAGGTCATGTGGATGTAGTTGCCGCTTTCCTGCTCTTTGAAGTGGGGGGCAGCGGCGCGGCTGACATAAAAAGCGCCGTACAGGTGCACCTTGAGCACGGCGTCCCACTCGTCCATGCTCATCTTGTGAAAGAAGCGGTCGCGCAAGATGCCTGCGTTGTTGACCACCACGTCGATGCGGCCAAAGTGGTCAATGGCCGTCTGGATGATGCGGGCTGCGCCTGCGGCGTCAGACACGCTGTCGGTGTTGGCCACCGCCTGGCCGCTCATGACTTGGATCTCGTCCACCACTTTTTGTGCGGGACCGGCGTCTTGGCCCTCGCCCGAGACGGACGCGCCAATGTCGTTGACCACCACCTTGGCACCCTCGCGGGCCATGGCCAACGCGATGTCGCGGCCAATGCCACCACCTGCGCCGGTGACCACCACCACCTTGTCTTGAACCAATCCAGTCATGCTCATGTTTGCTTTCCTTCAATTCATGGGGTCGTTGCAGGACTGGGCACCGCCTGCGACACCATGGGTGGGTGTATCTTGTGCCGCGCCCCAGTTCTCATCAATCTGCGATTGCTGAACCGGGTCTTTTGAATTGCCTAACCCCGGGATTCCCCTTGGTTCAGGACCGCTTGTCTTGGGATGGCCAAACAAACAAGGGCGGCTGCTTGTTCAGAAAACGGCTCACGGCTTCGCGGTGCTCGGCGGTGCCTGCGGCCAAAGCCTGCGCCTGCGCTTCTGAGCTCAGCATGTCTTGCAGACCGCCGCCCAGGGCCGTGCCCAGGCTGCACTTGATGAGCGCCACTGCCGCTGGCGACGCACCCACAAAGCTGCGGGCCAAGGCTTGCGCACGGGGCAACAGTTGCTCGGGTTCGTGGAGCTCCATCACGATGCCAAGACGCAGGGCCTCTTGGGCGTCGATGTCGCGGGCCGAGAGCATGATTTCTTTGGCCCGCTGAACGCCCACCACGCGGGGCAAGGTATAGAGCGCGCCCAAATCGGGCACCAGCCCGACCTTGAGGAATGACATGTTGAACCAGGCCCGCGGCGTGGCCAGCACGAAGTCTGCAGACAACGCGAGGCTGAAGCCCGCACCAGCGGCCGCACCATCCACCGCAGCGATCACCGGTCGGTCGAGCGTGAGCAAGACCTGCAACCAGGCATGCAGGGTTTGCATGCGCAGGAGCCAACCGCCATTGTCAAGATTGGCCGTGGCAATGTTTTTCAGGTCGCCGCCCGAACAAAAATGCCCGCCAGCGCCCGTCAAGACCACGGCGCGGATGCTCTGGTCTTGCTGGATTTGCTGCAAGGCCAATGCCAGTTCTTCGCGCATGGCCGGCTCCAGCGCGTTGCGCTTGGTCGGGCTGTTGAAGATGAGGGTGGCGACTTGTTCGCTCACCTCGAATTGGAGCAAGGATGTGTGGGTCATGGTCAAGTGAGCGCAATCACGGCTTCTCCGGACAACTTGGTTTGGCCTTCGGCATTGGCCGCGGTCAAGGCCAAACGCACGCGGCGCTCTCCCTGAAGTTCGAATTTTTCAGTCACTTTTGCGCTGCAAGTGATTTTTTCGCCCACATGCGTCATGGCCGCAAAACGCACGCTGTAATCTCGAATGGCGTTTTGCGGCACCCAGTGGGTCAAGACGTGTGCCAACCACGCCATGGACAACATGCCGTGTGCAATCACATCGGGCATGCCTGCACTGTGTGCGAAATCGGTGTCCACATGGATCGGGTTGTGGTCGCCCGATGCGCCGCAGTAAAGCGCCAACGTCAAGCGCGACAGGGAGGGCATTGTCAAAGCGGGAATGTCATCACCCACCTTCAATACGTCAAAAACTGGTGTTTTCATCCCATTACCCTTCGCTGTTGCGCAGAACCGCGACATTGCGCAAATCGACGACGCACTGGCCGTGCTGATTGCTCACCCGAGTTCGGCGCACGACAAACTCAAGGGCACCGTTCTTTTTGTCATAGATGTCCTCAATGCGTTGTTCAAAGCGCAGGACATCCCCCGCGTAAGCCATGCGGTGGTAGGTAAAACCTTGCTCACCATGCAACAGTCGGCGGTAATCGATGCCCAACAAGTTGCGGATGGCGGCCGGATCGGGCGACTCCATCTCCAGACAAAAGAAGAAAGTGGGCGGCACAGGCAAAGTCGGATGGCCTTGTGAACGGGCAAACTCTTCGTCGGTGTACACAGGGTCGGTCTGGCCGGTCGCTTTGGCAAAAAAACGCAGCCGGCCTTTTTCAACGAGCACCTCAAACCCCGGCATCTGATGGCCTATGTACCGACGGTCAATCATGGTTCACCTCCAAATTTTTGAAGTCGGATGACGCGGACCCTATTCCCACGCTTGATAGGTGACCAAACGCCCCAACGTGGCCCTGCGAAGAACCCAACTGCGGCACTTTGACCACCACCACAGCCTGAGTCCGAAACCGGGCCTTGAATCTTTTCATGCCATCCTAAGCCCCCCCGGCGCAACAGGATGCCCGCAAGTGACACCTCGGTTTTGCGCACCAACGCGGCTCACTGAAAACACCCTCGGTGGGCAGAACAAATATCCTCCACGATAATTCAGGTTTTAAAGCTTTTAGACCCAAGAACACCCCATGAGCACATTCCAAACCACCGGCGCACGCGCCACAGGCCTCGCCACCATCGCCGCTGACGGCACTGTGCTAGACACCTGGTTCCCCGCCCCCGAACTGGCAGCCGACGTGGCCGCCAGCGGCAGCACCCGCCTGACCCAGGCCGAAGCCGTCGCCGCTTTGGGCGCTGACGTGGCCCAAGCCCTGGTCGCCTGCAGCGTGCGCAACGCCACCGTGGTGGCCGTGCGCACCGAGATCAAAAGCCTGGCCGACGCCCCCGCCGACACGCACGACGCCTACCTGCGCCTGCACCTGCTGAGCCACCGCCTGGTGTTGCCACACGGTGCCAACGTGACCGGCATCTTTGGCCTGCTGCCCAACGTGGCCTGGACCAACTTTGGCCCCTGCGCCCTGGCCGATGTGCCTGCCGCCCGCCTGAAAGCCCGTGGGACCGGCCGCGTGTTGGAGATCAAGGGCCTGGACAAGTTCCCTCAAATGACAGACTACGTGATCCCATCGGGCGTGCGCATTGCCAACGCCGACCGTGTGCGCCTGGGCGCACACTTGGCCAGCGGCACCACCGTCATGCACGAAGGCTTTTGCAACTTCAACGCGGGTACCTTGGGCGCCAGCATGGTCGAAGGCCGCATCAGCGCAGGCGTGGTGGTCGATGACGCCAGCGACATCGGTGGCGGCGCGTCCATCATGGGCACGCTGTCCGGTGGCGGCAAAGAAGTCATCAAAGTCGGCAAGCGCTGCTTGCTGGGCGCGAACGCCGGCATCGGCATTTCGCTGGGCGACGACTGCATCGTCGAAGCTGGCTGCTACATCACCGGTGGCAGCCGCGTGCAAATGCCCGACGGTTCGGTCATGAAAGCCAAAGAGCTGTCCGGCAAAAACGGCATCCTGTTCCGCCGCGATTCACAGTCGGGCGCCTTGCACGCCATCCCGCGCAACAAGAGCTGGGGCGAGTTGAACGCTGAACTGCACAAGAACTGATTTTGGGTTCTGGTCTGGGTAGACGGCGTGCACGCGAGAGCGGCGCGCCGTTTTCACTCAAGCAGCGAGTCCAGACAAGTATTGCGCCGCCACTGCAATTTGAATGTCTCCCAGCGTGTAGCTGTGTCGGGCATTGCGCACCACCTGCACGGCCTGCACCGGTGCTTTTTCCAAGGCGAAGCGTTGCAATGCGCGGTGCGGTTTTTCGTCGGATAACTTGCATTCGACGAGCTGCGTGAGCTGGTTTTTTTCACTCAGGGCGAAGTCCACCTCGGCACCGTCTTTGGTGCGGATGTAATGCAGTCCCGTCTCTTTGCCCTGCACGTCGTGCTGCCATTGCACATGCTTGAGCAAGGCGGTGGCCACCAGGTTTTCAAAGCGCAGGCCCTCGTCGCCTTCGACCAGGCCCGTGTCGTAAAAGTAGACCTTGGGCGTTTGCAGCGTGGCGCGGGCGATGTTGTCGTGGAAGGGGCGCACCACAAATACGATGTAGAGCGCCTCCAGAATGTCGAGGTATTTCTTGAGCGTGACTGGCGACACGGCCAAGTCGCGCGCCATACTGGCCAGCGACAGGGGCGAACCCACGCGCGAACGCAGCATTTGGGCAAACAGACGGATGGCGTTGACCTCCTGAATGCGCGAAAACTCCAGCACGTCGTTGCGCACCAAGCCATCAAAATACTGCCTGCGCCAGCGCTCGGCCTGTTCATTGTCCGGCGCCAGGCAGGGCTCGGGAAATCCGCCGCGCTCCAGCAAATGGTTCAGCGCGGCATCAGGCGTGGCCCCGGTTTGTTCACACCATTCGCGCACCGAAAGTGGGTGCAAGCGCAAACCAAAAAAGCGCCCCGCCAAGGATTCCCCACTTTGTCTGAAGGTGTCCATTCGGGCGCTTCCCGTGACCAGCAGTTGCTGGTTAACGGGTTTGCCGTCGACCACGCCTTTGAGCCAGGCTTTCCAGTCGGACATTTTGTGGATTTCATCGAGTACCAGCAAAGGCGCTTGGGGGCTCCAGCGCTGGTGGGTGATCAGTGCACGGTCGGCGGGAACGTCGTAATTGAGGTACTGACCGCCTTGCTGCGCAATCAATTGGCGGCTGAGGGTGGTTTTACCCACCTGGCGCGGCCCTGTGAGGAACACCATTTTGTGGGCCAGATCAGCCTGGACACGGGCATCAAGGTAGCGTTTCATACCCGTCATTTTGCGACTTTTTTGAATCACTTTGGAATTTAGTCGCGACTTTTTTTCATTTGTCGGAATAAAAGTCGTCTAAAAGCCTCTGATGTATCCCAACGAGGCCTTGGTGGTGGGCGCGCAGCCATTCGCCCACAGGGGTGGGCTCCTACAAAAATACGTCTGCCTGATACAGACGCGCCATCGCTTTGAGCCAGGCCGCTGGGGTGGGTTCTCGTCGAAGCCCCGCACCCCTGTTAGCGCCCGAGTCTGGCGCAATTGAGTGACAACTCAGGTTTTGGCCAAATGCCGCCTGGCCAGATCCACATACCAATCCAGACACCCCGGATTGGCCATGGCGTCTTTGTTGACCACTTTTTCCAGCGGTTGGCCCAGCATGAGCTTCTTGATCGGCAGCTCCTGCTTTTTGCCAGACAGGGTGCGCGGGATCTCGGCCACCTGAAAGATGTCGTTCGGAATGAAGCGCGGGCTGAGCGCCACCTTGATGGCGTTGTTGAGTTTGGCCTTGAGGGCATCATCCAACGTGGCGCCGGGGCGCAGCACCACAAACAGCGGCATGTAGCTTTCCTTGCCCAAATATTCCAGGTCCACCACCATCGAGTCCATGACTTCGGGCAAGGCCTCGACGGCGCTGTACAGCTCGCTGGTGCCCATGCGCAAGCCGTAGCGGTTGATGGTGGCATCGCTGCGGCCAAAGATCACACAGCCTTCGCCCTCGCCTTGCGCGTTGCCGATGCGCAACCAGTCGCCGTGTCGCCAGACGCCGCCCATGCTGGCCGGACCATCCCCGCCACCGGGCATGCGGCCGTGACCTGCGGGGTACATTTCGAAATAGCTCGCCAGATAGCGGGCGTTTTCCTTGTCGTTCCAAAAGTACAGCGGCATGGACGGAATCGGCTGGGTGCAGACCAGCTCGCCCACTTCACCCAAAACAGGCTCACCGGCTTCGTTCCAGGCCTCGACCGCGCAGCCGAGTTCTCGGCATTGCATGACGCCGGGCTCTTGCGGCAGCTCGCGGTGACCGCCGACAAAGGCGCCCGCAAAGTCGGTGCCGCCCGAGATGTTGCACCACCAAATGTCTGTGCCGATGGCCTTGAACTGATCGACGCCCCAACTTTGGGTTTCTGGCGACAAGGGCGAACCCGTGGTGCCCAAGGCGCGCACCCACGACAAATCACCACAGCGCGCAATGTCCACACCGGACTTTTGGCAGTTGGCAAAGAACGCCGCACCCGCACCAAAAAAAGTGACCTTTTCTTCGGCCGCCATGCGCCACAAAATACCCCAGTCCGGCTTGTCTTTGCTGCCACCGGGGTTGCCGTCATAAATCACGCAAGTCACGCCATTCAGCAGGCCGGCGACTTGCGCGTTCCACATCACCCAACCGGTGGAGCTGTACCAATGAAAGCGCTCGCCCCAACTGTTGGGTTGATAACTGCAGCCAATGTCGTTGTGCAAGATCTTGTTGGCCAACGCCACGATCACGGTACCGCCATGGCCATGCACGATGGGTTTGGGCAGGCCAGTGGTGCCGCTCGAATAAACAATCCACAGTGGGTGGTCAAAGGGCAGCCACATGGGCTCAAAGGCCTGCACCTCAGCGTCGTCCCGCGCCATGATGGCCGACATCTGCACGCTGGCCCCCACATCGCAACTGGCCAGGTCCAGCGTACCCAAGTTCTCATGAATGACCACGTGTTGCACACTGGGCAATGCGTTTTGCAGCTCTTGCACCACGGCCATGCGGTCAAAGTCACGTCCGCCATAACTCACACCATCCACAGCCACGAGCACTTTGGGCTCGATCTGTTTGAAACGGTCCAACACCGCGTTGGTGCCCATGTCGGGCGCACAAATGCTCCACACACCGCCAATACTGGCCGTGGCCAAAAACGCCACCATGGCCTCAGGGATGTTGGGCATGTAAGCCGCCACCCGGTCACCGGGCTTCACCCCTTTGGCTTGCAGGTGCAAGGCCATGGCAGCCACTTGACGGCGCAGCTCGGGCCAGGTCATCTCGCGACGCAGACCTTTTTCGTTGTGGCTGACAACGGCCAAAAACCCCGCCGTGTGCGCAGGCTGCACATGTCGCAGCACTTGGTGGGCGTAATTGGTTTGAGCCCCGGTGAACCACTTGGCCCCGGGCATGACGTTGTTGGCCAGCACCGCCGTGTGCGGCGTGGGCGACTGAAAGTCAAAGTAATCCCAGATGCTTTGCCAGAACGCGTCCAGCTCGGTCACCGACCAACGCCACAGGTCGTTGTAGGTGGCAAAGCTCAAGCCGCGCTCGTCACGCAGCCAGTTTTGGTAAAGCCGGATCTGCGGCAAGTGAGGCGCAGGGGCCGATACAGGTTTGTCGGTGTTCATGGGGAACAGCGTAGCAGTGGGCACATCGCGCTGTCACCCCAAAAACCCTGAAAACACGCACTTAGGCGACAGGGTCTTTCGCCATGCGCTGGCTCTTCCAATACACATCGTCCCCGCCATTGATGCGGTTGAGCACGCGAGCCAGTACAAACATCAGGTCAGACAACCGGTTGAGGTACTGGCGCGGGGTTTCGTTGATGGCCTCTTCGTTGCCCAAGGCCACACAGGCGCGCTCAGCACGGCGCGCCACGGTGCGGCACACGTGGGCTTGCGAGGCACCCCGCGTGCCCGCGGGCAAGATGAACTCTTCCAGCTTAGGCAGCTGCGCGTTGTATTTTTCAAGCGCCTCATCGAGGGCCGCCACAGCTTCTTCTTTGAGCAACTCAAAACCGGGGATCGACAGCTCGCCCCCCAAGTTGAACAACTGGTGTTGCACCTCTACCAGCAGATCGCGCACGTCAGCGGCCATGTCTTCGCACAACAAGACGCCAATGTTGGAATTGAGCTCGTCCACCTCGCCCATGGCGTGCACGCGCAGGCTGTTTTTGGACACGCGCTGGTTGTTGCCCAGGCCGGTGGTGCCGTTGTCACCCGTACGGGTGGCAATTTGTGTGAGTCGGTTGCCCATGGTATTGCTTTCTTTTTGGTTCGCTCAAGCGTGCAGGGTCTGCAAAAATCGCCCAGCAGGTGGGCTGCTACAGAGATGCTTGATTGTCGGCCAAGTCCCCTTAACTTGTCTGACAAAGGACAGCAAGGCCATGGTTTGCGGCGTAAACTGCGATTTCGCATGTTTGGCGGCAGGACCTGCTGCCCACCTGCGGACGCCTCAGCCACCCCTGGAGACACCATGAACGCCCCCATCGCCGCAGCTCACCTGGCCCCCGAAATTGCACAACGTGCTGTGCCCGAAGCGTTTTTGACGGCCCTCAAAGCCCGCTTTGGCACCAACTGCTCAACCGCGCTGGTGGTCCGCGAGCAGCATGGGCGTGATGAATCGGCCTTCACCCATGTGCCGCCACCCGCCGCCGTGGTGTTTGCCGAAAACACCCAAGACGTGGCCGACGCGGTCAAGCTCTGTGCAGAGCACAAGGTACCGGTCATCCCCTTTGGCGTAGGCTCTTCACTTGAAGGCCATTTGCTGGCGGTGCAAGGCGGCATCAGCATTGACCTCACGCGCATGAACAAAGTTTTGGCCATCAACGGCGAAGACCTGACGGTGACGGTGCAGCCCGGCGTGACGCGTAAGCAACTCAATGAAGAAATCAAATCGACTGGCCTGTTCTTCCCGATTGACCCGGGTGCTGACGCCACGATTGGCGGCATGAGCGCCACCCGCGCCAGCGGCACCAACGCCGTGCGCTACGGCACCATGCGCGAAAACGTGTTGGCCATGGAAGTGGTCACCGCTGCGGGCGAAGTCATCCGCACCGGCACCCGTGCCAAAAAATCCAGCGCTGGCTACGACCTGACGCGCCTGATGGTGGGCAGCGAAGGCACTTTGGGCGTGATCACCGAGGTCACCGTGCGCCTGTACCCCTTGCCCGAGGCCATCTCGGCGGCCATTTGTTCCTTCCCCAGCATTGAGGCAGCGGTACACACCGTGATCCAGACCATCCAGCTGGGCGTGCCAATCGCCCGCGTGGAACTGATCGACCACAACACGGTGCGCATGGTCAATGCGTATGCCAAGCTGGGCCTGCGCGAAGAGCCCATGCTGCTGATGGAATTTCACGGCTCGCCTGCGGGCGTGAAGGAGCAAGCAGAAACGGTGCAAGAAATCGCCAGCGAATTTGGCGGCAACGCGTTTGAATGGGCCACCACGCCAGAGGAGCGCACGCGCTTGTGGACAGCACGGCACAACGCCTACTTTGCAGCCATCCAGAGCAAGCCCGGCTGCCGCGCCATCAGCACCGACACCTGCGTGCCGATCAGCCGCCTGGCCGATTGCCTGCTCGACTCCATCACCGAAACCGACGCCAGCGGCCTGCCCTACTTTTTGGTCGGCCATGTGGGCGACGGCAATTTCCACTTTGGCTATTTGATCGACCCGAACAACCCGCAAGAATGCGAAACCGCCGAAGCGCTGAACCAACAACTGGTCAGCCGCGCTCTGCGTCTGGGCGGCACCTGCACGGGCGAGCACGGCATCGGCCTGCACAAGATGGACTTCTTGCGCACCGAAACCGGCGAAGGCGCCGTCGACATGATGCGCACCATCAAGCGGGCGCTGGACCCGCACAACATCATGAACCCTGGGAAGATTTTTTCAATGTGAGGGCGTTTGGCGCCGAGACCATAACCACTGCGCCAAAACACCCACCACCACACCCCAAAAGGCCGAACCCACCCCGGCCACCGTCACGCCCGACAGGGTCACCAAAAATGTGAGCAGCGCAGCTTCGCGGTGCTGCTCGTCCTTGAAGGCCACAGACAAACCCGAGGCCATGGTGCCGAGCAAAGCCAAGCCCGCCACGGCCAACACCAGCGCCTGCGGAAACGCCGCCATCAGGCTCACAATCGTGCCGCCCGCCAGTCCCAGGCCGATGTACAACAAACCCGCCGCGACCGAGGCGGTGTAGCGACGACTGGGGTCAGGGTGAGCCTCTTTGCCCATGCAAATGGCCGCGGTGATCGCCGCCAAGTTGAGCGCATAGCCGCCAAATGGGGCCAACAACAGACTGGCCAAACCGGTCGCACCCACCACGGGTGACACCGGGATGTCGTAGCCCGAGGCACGTTGTGCGGCCACGCCGGGCAGGTTTTGCGATGCCATGGTCACCACAAAAAGTGGCAAGGCCACACTGACCATGGTCGCCCAGCTCCATGTGGGACCCACCCACACAGGCAAGGCCCAAGACCACACCACACTGGACACATGCAACTGGCCTTGCACTGCTGCCACGGCCATGCCCACCAGCAACACAACCGGCACCGACCAGCGCGGCCACCAGCGCCGACCCAGCAGATAACTCAATGTCATGGTCACCACCAACACGGGGGCGTGTGCCACCGCCCCCACCGCATCCAGCGCAAAGCGGGCCAAGACCCCAGCCAACAAGGCGCTGGCCAAAGCCAAAGGAATTTTGGACATGAGGCGTTCGAACCAGCCGCTGTAACCCACCCACACGATCATCAGCGCGCACACCATGAAAGCCCCCGTGGCCTCAGGCAAGCTCACACCTTGGCTGACGGCCAAAACCGCCGCCCCCGGGGTTGACCAAGCCGTCAAAACCGGCAGCCGGTACCACAGGCTCAAGGCCAAACTGGTCACGCCCATGCCAATGCCCAAGGCCCACATCCAAGACACCATTTGTTCGGGACTCGCCCCCAAGGCTTGTGCGGCCGAAAACACGATCGCCGCAGAACTGGTGAAACCCACCAACACGGCCACAAAACCAGCCACGCATGTGGACACGGAAAAGTCTCGCCAAAGACCATTCATGAAACACCACCTCTCGCCAACAAAAGGCTTTCCACGCGGTGGCACAACTCAACAGGCTCAAAAGGTTTGAGCATCACGTCATTGAGGCCTGCGGCCTTGAATCGCCCCAAATCCAAAGAATTGACATTGGCCGTCAAGCCAAAAACAGGGACATGTGCGATGCGCTTGGCAGCATTTTGTCGGATGAGGGCTGTGGCTTCGATGCCATCCATGACAGGCATGACCATGTCCATGAACACCAGATCTACTGGATTTTGGTACAACACATCCAGCGTATTTTGCCCGTCAACAGCTTCAAAGACCGTGCTTTGAGGCCACGCGTTTTGCAGCACATTTTTGAGCAACAAACGGTTGAGAGGATGGTCATCGGCCACCAAAAAGGTCCACGCCGTTTCTGCGCTTTGCAATGGCAGCTGCTGTTGCTCTGCAGACTTGGCTGGTGCTGGTGCCGCCGTTAAGGGCAAGCGAAGCCAAAACCGTGACCCTTGTCCAGGCTCGCTTTCAAAACCGATTTCCCCACCCAAAAGATGCGCTACTTTTTGCGAAATCGCCAAACCCAAACCGTTACCGCCATACAAAGCTTGCGTATCGTTCTCGGCCTGGGCAAAACGTTTAAAAATCTGATCTTGCCGCTCTTTGGCAATGCCAATGCCTGTGTCTTGCACAGAAAACACAACGCCAGGATTGGCCCAATCCACCCGCAACTCCACCGAGCCTTGGTGGGTGAACTTGAGCGCATTGCCCAACAAGTTGACCAACACCTGCATGAGGCGGTGTCGGTCGGTGGTGACCCAAACCGGCAAGTGTTCATCCAGCACCAAGCGGTAATTCAGACCCGTGCTGTCAATACGCGGCTTGAACAACTCAAACGCGCGCTCAGCCACAGATCGGAGCTCAAATGTTTCGGGTTGGATGACCAATTGCCCGGTCTGCAACTGAGAATAATCCAGGATGTCATTGATCACGGTCATCAGGTGATCTGCTGACTGGCGGGTGTGCTTGAGAACCTTGAGGGCTTCGGGCTTGTCCTGCACGCGAGATAAGAGCAAGGCATTGAAGCCCAGTATCGCGTTCATGGGTGTGCGCAATTCATGGCTCACGGTGGCAATGAAATGTTCGCGCATGAGCGACGTGTGCTCTAGCTCCTCTCGTTGAATTTCCAGTTCACGCTGGTGTTTGCGACTTTCCTCCAGTGCTTGGCGGTACAGGCGGTCATACATCAAGGGCACCACAATCAGCACGCATGTGACCAAGCTGTATGTCAAAAAAGACGATGGGACATGCGCCATGCCCGTTTCAAATGGCTCAATCCAAGCCAGCTGGTTGGACACCGCCATGACCAACTGCATGGCCAACACCAACCACATCCAAAGAAAACCGGCTCTGCGGTGAAGCACATAAAAAGGCGTCACCGGCAAAATCAACAACCACGCCATCAGAGGTGAATAAACGCCGCCAGTCACCCACGCCGAATAAAACAAGACACCCGCCCCAAGCGCCGTGCCTGTGTGCACAGCCAGGCTCAACGAAAACCCATGGTTGACCAGCCACAGCAACACGCCCAAGCGTGACGCCCTTTGTCGAATCTTGCCAAAGAGGCTCACAACGGGCCCCTTCGAGCGCGAGAAACATGCCGCCCAACAGCCGCCATCAATGCCACGGTGTCCATGGGTTTGTGCAAGACCTCTTGCATGCCCGCCGCCAAACAACGTCCACGATCTACCGGGTTGGTATTGGCTGTCAGGGCCAAAATAGGCATGCGGTTTGCCATGGCGGGAAAGTGTTGACGAATTTGCTGTGCCACTTGCGCGCCGTCCATGTCTGGCATGAACATGTCGATCAAGGCCACGTCAAACACCTGTTGTTCTAACAAAGTCAAGACTTTGGCGCCGCTGTCCGCCGTGGTGATGCTGGCGTTGGGCCAACATTTTTGCAACTGCAACTGCGCCACCAGCAGGTTGACTTTGTTATCGTCCACCACCAAGATACGGAGTGGCTCATTCGCTAAACCATCGTCATCCAAACGGCCATCGGGGTCCGACTCTTGCGCCTCTTGCAAGGGGATGTCGAACCAAAAGCATGCGCCCCGCCCTTCATGGCTGTCGACGCCAATGTGCCCGCCATGCAAGGCCACCAGTTTTTCACACAAAGTCAAGCCCAGGCCTGTGCCGCCATATGCCCGATTGGTGTGTACATCTGCATGTTCAAAGCGTCTAAAAATATGCGCCTGCCGTTCAAGGGGGATGCCCCGGCCTGAATCCTGCACCTCAAAAATCAACCGCTCACCCTGCGCCATCACCCCCACATGCACCGCGCCATGGTCTGTGAATTTGATGGCGTTGTCCACCAGGTTGCTCAGAATCTGAAGCAAGCGCTGGCGATCACCATGGACACGCAATGGCAATGCCGCAGCCAAAGACACACGCAAGGTGATGCCTTTGGCTTTGGCTTTCTCGCCGTGGCGTTGCTGCAGCTCGTCCAGCAAGGACTTGAGTACAAAGTCCACGCGGTTCAAATGCAGCTCACCCGCCTGCAGCTCAGAAAAGTCCAAGATGTCATTGACCAGCTGAAGCAGGTGTTCAGTCGAGCGGCGTATGTGGCCAACCACCGCCAATTTCTCTGGTTGATCAGACAGCTCGCGTTGCAAGACACCATTGAATCCCAAAATCACATTCATTGGGGTTCGCAACTCGTGACCAACGGCTGCAACAAATTCGTCTTTATGCGCTTGGGCGCGGATCAGCGCCGCATGGGTCGCCTCAAGCTCTTCATTGCGAAGCTTGAGTTTTTGCAACTGCCCATTGTGCAAATACTCATAAATGCGAACGCCCATCATGAGGTTCAAAAGCGCTAAAACATGGTTCAAAAAAGCCCAAGTGACCACCGATGACGAGGCCTCTACACGACTGCCCACTGACCCCATCCAGGTTATTCCGGTTAATCCCAAAATCGACATCAACATGATGGCGATCCACACCAACGTGGCGGTACGCCCCAGCATCAACAACACAGGCACAGAAAGCACATTCAGCCAAATGACGGCGGTAGAGTTGATGCCACCCATTTGCATGGCTGTGTAAATCGCGAGCAGCGCCGTCAAGGCTGTGACGGCGTGCACCAGATACGAAAAGATGGCCCGAATGCCCACCACCGCAAGCAAACACAGGGACAACACCGAAACCACCAAGTTGGCGCGTGCCACAGCGTCAACGGGCGTGAATAAAAAACCAAAAAAAGTGGTCAAAGAAACCAACATCAAATAAATGGTCAGCATCTTTTGACGCAAAAAACCACCCTGGCGAAACAGGCTTCGCCACAGTGTTTTTGACCATGTTTGACCGGTTGTGGGCACTGCTTTTAGCCGCGCAGTTTGTCAATCAATCCATTCAACTCATCCAGCGAACCAAACTGGATGCTCAGTTCACCCAACTCTTCCATCCGGCCCAGGCGTTTGACGCGCTTCTTCACACGCACTTCGACCTCGGCCATGAGCAAATCCGACAACTCTTCCTCGATGCGGCGAATGTCGCGGGACTTTTCTTTTTTGGGCTTTTGCGTGACCAAATTGAACTCGGCGCCCAGTTTTTTGACCAAGCTTTCGGCCTCCCGCACAGACATCTTGCGGGCAGTAATCTGGTTGGCAGCGGTGATTTGTGTCGCTTTTTCGAGGGACAACAGCGCGCGGGCGTGGCCCATGTCCAAGTCGCCCGCCATCAGCATGGCCTGCACCGGTTCGGCCAAATTGAGCAGGCGCAACAGGTTGCTGCCGGCACTGCGCGAACGGCCCACGGCCTGCGCCGCAGCTTCGTGAGTGAGCCCAAACTCTTTGATCAAGCGTTGCAGGCCTTGGGCTTCCTCCAAGGGATTGAGGTCTTCGCGTTGAATATTTTCAATCAAAGCCATGGCCGCAGCCGCCTCGTTGGGCACGTCGCGCACCAAAACAGGGACAGCGTCCAAGCCCGCCAAGCGCGAAGCCCTGAAGCGGCGCTCGCCTGCAATGATCTCGTACTTGCCCGCATTCTCACCCTCGGTGAGCCGGCGCACCAAGATCGGCTGCATGATGCCTTGGGCCTTGATGGATTCAGCCAACTCGTACAAGGCCCCTTCGTCCATGCGGGTGCGCGGCTGGTACATGCCGGGCACCATTTGGTCCAGCTTGAGTTGGCTGGGCAAGCCACTTTCGGCGTAAGAAGCGGTGTTCGGTGCGTCTTCGACGGTTGGGCCCAACAAGGCCTCAAGTCCTCGGCCAAGACCTTTGGGTTTTTTGGTGACCATGGTCAATCCTTCAAGAGTGTTTGCAAAAGGGCATGGCCTTGTGGCCAATCGCCCAAAGAAGATTCGGCATTGATGTGCCCCGCTGGGCCCAAGCTCAACCACTGAGAACCCCAGTCATGGGCCATGCCTTGGGCGCGTTCTGACGAACAATACGGGTCGTCCAAGCTGCCGACCAGCACGCTTGGAAAAGGCAAGCGCTGACGCACCACCGGCGACCACCCCGGCAGACGGTCCCGCATGTGCGGTACTTCGGTGTCGCCTGGCGCTACCAAAAAAGCCCCCTGCACGCGTTCGGTGTGCCGCGACAACGCCGCCCAAGCCGCCACCAAAATACAGCCCAAACTGTGTGCAGCAAACACCACAGGGCCTGGCGCATCGATGACGGCTTCGTCCAAGCGGGCCATCCAGTCACCTCGCAGCGGGTTGAGCCAATCGTTTTGCTCGACCACGGTGTAAGCATGCAGATGGGCCCAGCGCATTTGCCAATGCTCGGGGCCGCTGCCCTGCCAGCCGGGCAAGATCAACACGCTGGTGGACATTCAAAGCGATGGTGCGCGCTGCACCAATTCGCGAGCGAATTCGACATAGGCCTGACTGCCCTTGGCCGAAGGGTCGAAAACCACACCCGGCAAACCATAGCTGGGCGCCTCGGCCAAACGCACATTGCGCGGGATCACCGTGTCAAACACCTTGTTGCCAAAATGCGCCTTGAGCTGATCGCTCACCTGCACTTGCAAAGTGATGCGCGGGTCAAACATGACGCGCAGCAGGCCAATGATTTTCAGTTCTTTGTTCAGGTTGGCATGCACCTGCTTGATGGTGTTGACCAGGTCTGTCAGACCTTCCAGCGCAAAGTACTCGCACTGCATGGGCACGATCACGCCATTCGCCGAACAAAGGCCATTCAGCGTGAGCATGGACAAAGAGGGTGGGCAGTCGATCAACACGAAGTCATAGTCGGCACCCACCTCGGCCAAGGCAGACCGCAAGCGCTGGTCACGGTGTGTCAGCTGCACCAACTCCACTTCGGCGCCCGCCAATTCACGGTTGGCGCTCAGCACGTCGTAGCCGCATTTGTCGGCTTTGACCACCGCCTCTTTGACAGATGCCGACTCGAGCAAAACATCGTAAACACTGAGTTCGACTTCTCGTTTGTCAATGCCTGAGCCCATGGTGGCATTGCCCTGTGGGTCGAGGTCCACCAACAAAACTTTTTGCCCGAGTTTGGCCAAGCCCGCAGCCAAATTGACCGTGGTGGTGGTTTTGCCAACGCCGCCTTTTTGGTTGGCAATGCAAATAATTTTGGCCATGGTGATGAGTCTTCCAATTTATTTGGAAATGGCCAACTTGACGCCAAAACCAATGAGAAAAATGCCGGCGAGCTTTTCGAGCCAGCGTCCAATGCGGGGGTTTGCACGCATGCGCGAAGCCAAATGGAATGTCAACAAGGTCATGCCCAAACCATACAGAAACGTCAGAAAAGCGATGGTTGCGGCCATGACGGCAAAACTGACCCAGCCCTGATGAACGCTGGGATCAACAAACAAAGGGAAAAATGCCATGTAGAAGACGATCGCCTTGGGGTTGAGCAAGGTGATGGCCAAGGCTTGCTGAAAATACTGACGTGGTCGAATGTTCAAAACAGGTGCATCGCCCGGCTTGGCCATCAACATCATCCAACCCAACCAAGCCAAATACAAAGCACCCACCCACTGCACGGCCACGAATGCAGCCGGGTAAGTGGCCAACACCGTGGCCACACCCGCCACGGCCATCCACATCAACACCTGGTCACCCGCAATCACGCCGAATGTTGCGCCCAGCCCCCCGGCTATTCCGCCCTTGCCGGTGGAGGTGATCAAGGCCAGATTGCCAGGGCCAGGAATGGCCAAGAACAAAACAATCGCAGCCACAAAGGATCCGTAATCTGAAATGCCAAAAAACATGGGCTTTCTTTCTGGGGTGATTCTTGCGAGTGTAAGTGATGGGCCGCCCGCTGATGCAGCCTCTTTTCAAGGTGTTTCACGTGAAACACCCCCTGATTCAAATGGTTTCGGGCTTCATCCAAACCATACAACGCTCGACATCCAAGCCGGGAACCGTCAATGGTTCCACGTGAAACACTTTCACATCGGCAGGCAAGGCGTCAATTTCGCCCTGTGGATGTTTGCCCTTCATGGCCATCCACACACCACCCTCGGCCAGCGCCGAACGGGACCAGGTCACAAAGTCGGGCAAAGAAGCGAAGGCGCGGGAGCAAATGACTTGGTACGGATCGGTCAGGGATTCGACCCGCGCATGCAGACCGCGCAAATTGGGCAGCTTCAGGCTCACCGCCACTTGCTGGACAAAGGCAGCTTTTTTGGCCACTGTGTCTACGCAGCTCACATTCAACTCAGGAATGCAAATGGCCAAGACCACCCCGGGCAAACCACCGCCCGAACCCACATCCAGAACGCGAACGGGCTGGCCCTGGGTGTGTCGGCACAAGGGGACAATGGCTGTCAGGCTATCCAACAGGTGGTGCGTGAGCATGTCCGCCGGGTCGCGCAAGGCTGTCAGGTTGTAAACCTTGTTCCATTTCTGGATCAGCGCCGCATAGTCCAACAAGTGCTGGATTTGCGCATCCGACAAAGCCAAGCCCAAGGTTTGCGCACCTGCGCGCAGGCCCGCCTCCAGATTCACACTCATGCCTGCACGCCTTCCTCTGCAGCTTGCATGAAGCCTTTGAAGCCACCCTTTTTCAGGTGAATCAAGAGCAAGGACACGCTGGCAGGCGTGATGCCCGAGATGCGCGAGGCTTGGCCCAAGGTTTCAGGCCGGTGTTTGGCCAACTTTTGACGCGCCTCAATGGACAGCGCCGACACCTGCATGTAGTCCAGACTCTCGGGCAGGCGCAGGTGTTCGTAAAACGCGGCCCGCTCCACCTCCCCTTTTTGGCGGTGGATGTAGCCCGAGTATTTGGCAGCGATCTCGACCTGCTCGATGACTGAATGGCTCAAGTCGCCCAAGGTTTCACGTGAAACATCGGCGCTGGACATGCGCCCGCCGTCCAGCGTCATCAGCGCGGGATAGCTCACATTCGGTCTGCGCAGCAAGTCAAACAGGTTGTGCTCGTGCTCAATGGCTTTGCCCAACACCCGCTCAGACTCGGCTGCTGGCAAGTTGCGTGGGTTCACCCAGATGGATTTCAGTCGCTCTGTTTCACGTGAAACAGCATCGCGCTTGCGGCTGAAAGCGTCCCAGCGGGCGTCATCCACCAAGCCCATCTGTCGCCCAACTTCGGTCAGGCGCGCATCGGCGTTGTCTTCGCGCAGCTGCAGGCGGAACTCCGCCCGGCTGGTGAACATGCGGTAAGGCTCGGTCACGCCCTGGGTCACCAAGTCATCGACCAGCACGCCCAAGTAGGCTTGGTCGCGAGCCGGCATCCAAGCCGCTTCACCCCGGCACTGGAGCGCGGCATTGATGCCGGCAAACAAACCCTGGGCTGCAGCCTCTTCGTAACCGGTTGTGCCGTTGATCTGCCCCGCAAAAAACAGGCCGCTGATTTGGCGGGTCTCGAAGCTGTTCTTCAATGAACGGGGGTCAAAGTAGTCGTATTCGATGGCGTAACCAGGCCTGAGAATGTGGCAGTTTTCCAGCCCCTTCATCGAGCGCACCAAGTCGTACTGGATGTCAAACGGCAAGCTGGTCGAGATACCGTTAGGGTAGTACTCGTGGGTCGTCAGGCCTTCGGGCTCCAGAAAAATCTGGTGGCTGTCCTTGTCGGCAAAACGGTTGATTTTGTCTTCCACACTCGGGCAATAACGCGGCCCCACACCCTCGATCTTGCCGGTGAACATGGGGCTGCGGTCAAAGCCAGAGCGGATGATGTCGTGCGTGCGCTCGTTGGTGTGGGTAATCCAGCAGGGCATTTGCTCAGGGTGCATCTCGGTGCGGCCCATGAAACTGAACACGGGTATGCCATCGGTCGCGTTCATGCCGCCGGGCATGCCGTCACCAGGTTGCTCGGTGCATTGTGAAAAATCAATGGTGCGACCATCCAAGCGTGGTGGTGTGCCGGTCTTCAGGCGCCCTTGCGGCAGCTTCAACTCTTTGAGGCGCGCTGACAAACTGACGGCAGGCGGATCGCCTGCCCTGCCCGCGGCGTAATTCTGCAAGCCCACATGGATCTTGCCATCCAGAAAAGTACCCGCCGTCAGCACCACAGTGCGCGAGCGGAAGCGGATGCCGACCTGAGTGACAGCGCCCACCACCCGGTCACCCTCGACCATCAGGTCGTCCACCGCTTGCTGAAACAACCACAAATTGGCTTGGTTCTCGAGCATGCGGCGAATGGCGGCTTTGTACAAAATGCGATCGGCCTGGGCGCGCGTGGCGCGCACGGCCGGGCCTTTGGAGCTGTTGAGGATGCGGAACTGGATGCCGCCCTCGTCGGTGGCCAAGGCCATGGCGCCACCCAAAGCATCCACCTCTTTGACCAAGTGGCCCTTGCCGATGCCACCAATGCTGGGGTTGCAGCTCATTTGCCCCAGCGTCTCGATGTTGTGCGTGAGCAGCAGCGTTTTGCTGCCCATGCGGGCAGCCGCCAACGCGGCTTCGGTTCCGGCATGGCCGCCACCGACCACAATCACATCAAATTCTTGAGGGTAAAGCATGAAAAAGTCCGCCTTAAAAGAAGGCCAAAATGGGCGCCGCCTGCGCCTTGGTGCCGCCCGACCTGGAGGTGGGCTCAAGCTGCTTATTTTACAGGCAGGCGCTGCCTATTGCGCCGCCTCTTAGCGGGCACAAGTGCTGCCCATGCGTGATTGACAGGGCCCTTTTCTTTCTCGATCATGCCCTCGGTGGTCCCGCCATTCTGCGTGAAACCCGGTTGATACAAAGAGACAAGTCATGCGCAAGCTCATCCAAACTGCTTTCATTGTGTGTCTTTCAATGTGCGCCGCAGCGCACGCCCAAGACAAATTCCCCTCCAAACCGGTGACCATCATCGTGCCCCAGGCGGCCGGTGGTGCGAACGACACGATCGCGCGGGTGATTGCGCAAAGGCTCTCCGAGCAGACGGGGCAGTCCTTTGTGGTGGAAAACCGCACTGGCGCCGGGGGCAATGTGGGCACGGCGGCTGCAGCCCGAACCCGCCCCGATGGCTACACCTTGCTGCTGACCGCCGACAGCGCGATGGTCATCAATCCAGCGCTTTACAAGAGCACCGGCTTCGACCCGGTCAAGGACTTCGAGCCAGTGGGCAGCGTCGCCACGGCCGGCTATGTGTTGGTGGCCCACCCGAGCTTCCCCGCCAAGAACACCGCCGAACTGGTCGCACTGGCCAAACAGCAACCCGGAAAGATCAACATCGGATCAGCGGGCAACGGCACGCTCAACCACCTGATCGGCGAGATGCTGGGCAAAGCCACCGGCATTGATTTGACCCATGTCCCCTACAAGGGGGCCGCAGCAGCAGCCACCGACCTGGTGGCGGGACAGGTGCAAGTCTCGGTGCAGAGCCTGCCTTCTTCGATCGCATTCATACGCTCTGGCAGGATGAAGGTACTCGGTGTGGTCAACCCCAAGCGCCTGCCCGTGCTGCCGGATGCCCCCACCATTGGCGAGACCCTCAAGGACTTTGGCGCCACCCCTTGGTATGGCGTGTTTGCTCCAACGGGAACCCCCAGGGCGATCATCAACCAGCTCAACGCAGAAATCACCAAGGCTCTTGACTCCAAAGACGTGCAGGAGCGCCTGGCCGGGGTGGGCTGCGAAGCCTTCAAATCCACGCCTGAGCAGTTCGCCCAGCTGGTGCGTGACGACCTGCCCCGCTGGGCCAGGATCGTCAAAGACTCCGGCGCAACCATCGACTGAACGCCTTCAGCCTCGACAAGAAACACACCGCCATCCTTGTATTGGCGGCTGAATGGCTGGGCTCTTTCCAATCCTAGGGGAAATCCTGTCTCCGAAAGCAAGCACTTGCCGTCTCGGCCACCCTACACTGTGCCATCCATCTCAGTTGCAGGACAGACCATGAACGCCCCCTTGCCCGATTCGATTCGCCAAGCGCTTGAAACCGTGACGCTGGACGACAAGTACAGCCTCGATGTGGGCCGCGCTTTCATGAGTGGCGTGCAGGCTCTGGTCAAGCTGCCCATGCTGCAACGCCAGCGAGACGCCTTGCAAGGCAAAAACACCGCGGGCTTCATCAGCGGCTACCGGGGCTCGCCGCTGGGCAGTTACGACCAGTCCCTGTGGAAAGCCAAGGACCACCTCAAGGCCCAGCACATCGTGTTCCAGCCCGGCGTGAACGAAGAGCTGGCAGCGACTGCTTTGTGGGGCACACAGCAACTGGGCTTTGCCCCGCCCGGCACCAACAAATTCGATGGCGTGTTCGGCATCTGGTACGGCAAAGGCCCGGGCGTGGACCGCTGCTCGGATGTCTTCAAACACGCCAACATGGCAGGCACCACGCCTTGGGGCGGCGTGCTGGCGGTGGCGGGCGACGACCATGTGGCCAAAAGCTCGACTGCCGCGCACCAAAGCGACCACATCTTCAAGGCCTGCGGCCTGCCCGTGTTCTTTCCGGCCAGCGTGCAAGACATCCTGGACCAAGGCTTGCACGCCTTGGCCCTGAGCCGTTTTGCCGGCATCTGGTCGGGCATGAAGACCATCCAAGAAATCGTGGAATCGAGTGCCACCGCGCACATCGACCCGGAACGCGTGCAAATTGTCTTGCCTGAGTTTGTGATGCCGCCCGGCGGCGTGCACATCCGCTGGCCCGATACCGCGCTGGAGCAAGAGGCGCGGTTGTTTGATTACAAGTGGTACGCGGCTTTGGCCTACATCCGCGCCAACAAGCTCAACCACAACGTCATTCAAGGGCCCAACGATCGCTTTGGACTGATCGCCAGCGGCAAGGCTTACAACGACACGCGCCAAGCCCTGCTGGACCTGGGGCTGGATGACGCCACCTGCCAACGCCTGGGCATCCGGGTGCACAAGGTGGGCGTGGTGTGGCCCCTGGAAGCGCAAACTGCCCGCGAATTTGCCTCCGGTTTGCGCGAGGTTTTGGTGGTCGAAGAAAAACGCCAAGTCATCGAATACCAACTCAAAGAAGAACTCTACAACTGGCGTGACGAGGTGCGCCCAAAAATTTTAGGCAAGTTTGACGAAACCGAAGGCGACACGTCTGGCGGTGAGTGGTCTGTACCCAATCCGACGGAGCGCACCTTGCTGCGTGCCAACGCTGACCTGACCCCCGCCTTGATTGCGCGGGCCATCGCCAAACGGCTGAAGAAGCTGGGCATGGATGCCGACACCACCGCACGCATTGACGCGCACCTGGCGGTGCTGGACGCCAAAGAAAAATCCCTGCAAACCCTGACCCTGGGTGCCGCTGGCGAGCGCACGCCCTGGTTTTGCTCCGGCTGCCCACACAACACCTCCACCAAGGTGCCCGAAGGCTCACGTGCCATGGCCGGCATTGGTTGCCATTTCATGAGCCTCTGGATGGACCGCAGCACCACGGGCTTCACCCAAATGGGCGGCGAAGGCGTGCCGTGGACCGGCCAGCAACCCTTCATCACCGACCCACACATCTTTGCCAACATCGGCGACGGCACCTATTTCCACAGTGGCATTTTGGCGGTGCGCCAAAGCGTGGCCTCGGGTGTGAACATCACTTACAAGATTTTGTACAACGACGCGGTGGCCATGACGGGCGGACAACCTGTCGGTGAGCGTTCTGAAGGCCACAGTGTGGTGCAAATCGCCATGAGCATGAAGGCTGAAGGCGCGCAACGCATCGTGGTGGTGACCGATGAACCTGAAAAATACGCGGGCGTGGCTTTGGTCGAAGGCGTGCGCGTGTTCCATCGCGATGAACTCGACCGCATCCAACGCGAAATGCGGGTGATCTTGGGCACCACCGTCATCATTTACGACCAGACCTGCGCCACCGAAAAACGCCGACGCCGCAAACGCGGCACCATGGTGGACCCTGCTGTGCGCGTGATGATCAACGAAGAAGTGTGCGAAGGCTGTGGCGACTGCGGCGTGCAATCCAATTGCTTGTCGGTAGAACCTTTAGAGACCGAACTCGGTCGCAAGCGCACCATCAACCAAAGCACCTGCAACAAAGACACCAGCTGCCTCAAAGGCTTTTGCCCCAGCTTTGTCACCGTAGAAGGCGGCAGCTTCAAAAAGAAATCGTCAACCACCAGCACCACGATCAACCCCGCCAGCTTAGGCGCTTTGCCTGAACCGGTTTTGCCCACCATCCGCGAGCCCTGGGGCACCGTGGTCGCGGGCGTCGGCGGCACTGGGGTGATCACCATCGGGCAATTGCTGGGCATGGCCGCGCACATGGAAGGCAAAGGCATCGTCACCCAAGACTCGGCAGGCCTGGCCCAAAAAGGGGGTGCGACCTGGAGCCACATCTTGATTGCCAACACGCAAAACGAGATCCGCACCACCCGCGTGAGCATGGCCGCAGCCGACTTGATCATCGGCTGCGACCCCATCGTGAGCGCCTCCAAAGAAACCACCTTGCGCATGCGCCCAGGCCGCACCCATGTGGCCATGAACAGCAGCAGCACGCCCACCGCCGCATTTGTGAAAAACGGCAACTGGCAAAACCCAGCCGAGCAATGCGTGGCCGAAATCACCGCGCAAGTGGGCGTGGAAGGTGTGGGCGCTTTTGACGCCGACGCCCTGGCCAAGCAGCTCATGGGCGACACGATTTACGTCAACCCCATGATCCTGGGTTATGCCTGGCAAAAAGGCTGGGTGCCTTTGCACCGCGAATCGCTGGTGCGCGCCATCGAGCTCAACGACGTGCAGGTGAAAAACAATTTGGCTGCTTTTGAATGGGGGCGACATGCTGCGCAGCACCTTGATGCACTGATGCAGCAAATTCGTCCGGCGCAGGTCATCCACTTCAAAAAACGTGACAACCTGGAAGACATTGTGGCCAACCGCATGGCGCGTTTGACGGACTATCAAAACACCGCTTACGCACAGCTTTACCAAAACATTGTGGCGCGTGTGCACGCCACCGAGGCGCCTTTGGGCAAAACCATCCTGACCGAAACCGTAGCACGCCAGTTGTTCAAGCTCATGGCCTACAAAGACGAGTACGAAGTTGCCAGGCTGCACACCCAAACTGGTTTTTTAGACCGCATCAAGGAAAGCTTTGAAGGCGACTTCACAGTGAACTACCATTTGGCGCCACCTCTGTGGTCCAAGCGCAATGACAAAGGTGAATTGCTCAAACGAAAATTTGGCCCAGCCATGCTGACTGGCTTCAAATTACTGGCCAAACTCAAAGGCCTGCGTGGCACCGCACTGGATGTGTTTGGCAAAACCGAAGAGCGGGTGACCGAACGCGCTTTGATCCGGGAATACATGCAGCACATCGACCGCGTGTTGGAAAACCTCTCCGACAGCACCCACGCGCATGCACTGGACGTAGCCCGTGTCCCTGAGACCATCAAGGGTTTTGGCCATGTCAAAGAGCGCAATATTCGCGCAGCGCGGTCATTGTGGGCCTCATTGAACACACGTTGACCAAAAGAAAGCCACCTGCAAAGGTGGCTTTCTTACTGTGTGACACGGCCCAAGGTGCTTGTTGGGAAAACCATCTGGTCTTGGAAATGGACACTCTACAAAAAGGTGTCCATCTTCAGCGTGCGTCGGGCAATTCGATCTTGACTTCCAACACTTCCAGATTGTCCTGACGCTCTAAATTGACTTTGATGTCGTTCGGATTGATCTTGATGTACTTGCTGATCACCGCCACCAACTCGCGCTGCAAATCGGGCAGGTAATCGGGCTCGGCCACATTGCGGCCACTGCGTTCATGGGCCAAGATGATCTGCAAGCGCTCTTTGGCTACGCTCGCTGTTTTCTTCTTTTCACCCAACAGGAAGGAAAGAAAGGACATGGCTCACTTGCCTCCAAACAAACGTTTGAAGAAACTGGGTTTCTCTGCTTCGGTAAAGCGCATCGGTTTGTCTTCGCCCAAGAAACGGTCAATCACATCTTTGTAGGCCTCCGACACATCGCTGTTGGCCATGTGGATAGCGGGCGTGCCTTGGTTAGAAGCCTGCAGGACGTTTTCGCTTTCAGGAATCACACCCAACAACTTGATGCGCAGGATGTCCTGGATGTCTTGCAGCGACAGCATCTGCCCTTCTTCCACCCGATTGGGGTTGTAACGGGTGATCAGCAGGTGTTCTTTGATCGGCTCTGAACCTTCAATTGCCCGTTTGGTCTTGCTGCCGAGCATGCCCAAAATTCGGTCCGAATCGCGCACCGAAGACACTTCGGGGTTGGTCACCACCAAAGCCTCATCGGCAAAGTGCATGGCCATCAAAGCACCAGTTTCAATACCTGCAGGCGAATCGCACACGATGTACTCAAAACCCATGCCGCTCAAGTCATTCAAGACCTTTTCAACACCTTCTTGAGACAAAGCATCTTTGTCGCGTGTTTGCGAAGCTGCCAACACAAACAGGTTGTCACACTGTTTGTCTTTGATAAGGGCTTGGTTCAAGTTGGCTTCACCCTGGATCACATTGATCAGGTCGTACACCACACGCCGCTCACAGCCCATGATCAAGTCCAAATTGCGCAGACCCACATCAAAGTCAATGACAGCGGTCTTGAAACCCCTGAGGGCCAAGCCGGTAGCGAAACTGGCGCTGGTTGTGGTTTTGCCCACACCGCCTTTGCCAGAGGTCACAACAACGATTTTTGCCATGGAAAAACTTTCTTGGACTCGATTGAAAAATTAGGACTTCAAAGGCGTGATGAGCAATTTGTCCCCATCGGGGCCAGATTGCAAACACACTTGGGCCACTTGACCCAAAACATCTTTGGGCAATGCATTTTCGCTGGTGCGGTAAACACCCGCGATGGAAATCAGTTCGGGCTCCATCACCTGGGCAAAAATTTGCGCTTGCGTATTGCCACGCGCACCCGCAATGGCTTTGCCACGCAATGCGCCATAAACATGGATGTGCCCATCGGCAATCACTTCGGCGCCGACATTGACCATGGCCAAAACAATCAGGTCTCGCCCTTTGGCGTAAACCTGCTGTCCAGACCGCAGCGGCTTATCAATGATCAACGCCGTTTGCTGGGCTTCTTGCTGTGAGTTGCTGGGTTGACTGATGGCAACTTGTTCTTGGGCCTCAGCAAGGGTCACAGCGCGGCGCACACGGGCGTCTGAGCCATCCACCAAGCCAAGACCCTTGGCCATCGACAAAAGCTCAGAATGGGCGCCTTTGATGGCCACAGGCACCAAGCCATTTCCACGCAGAACCGTTGTTAAATTTGTCAGATCAAAAGACAAACCATCGGCCAAATCCAAAGAAGTGACGTCGATCACCACAGGGTCGTGGTCGAAAAAACCGGGACTCTCACCCAAATGCTGAGCCAGGGCTGCAGCAAGCATCTGGATGTCGGTTGTTTTGAGGACCAAAGACACCAAAGACAGCTCAGCGCTCTTGATGTCGTAACAGTGAAGTGTCGAAACTTCGTTGACGCTCGCCATGGTGATTGGGTGTTTGGAAAGATGCAAATCTTAACAGCGCACTTCTTCTTTCTTATCTTCTTATTCTTTTATATCTTTAAATAGTCGTAGTAGTAAAGGGCAGCTTCTTTTGTGGACAAGCTTCTTTTTTTCAATGATGACAAAGACTTGTTGAATATCCAAACATGTGTGTGGGTCAGCTTTTGTACTGTCACCCAAAAATGAACAACATTTTAAATATAGATCAAGTTGTGGATAAGTCATGAATTCCAGTTCTTTTATCCACAGCTTTATTCAACATTGAATTCAAGCGTCAAGCCACCATTGGATGATGCCTTTGGCGACAAAGCCCAGCATGCCAAAAGCCAAACCAAGAAAAATAACAAAGGTTCCGAATTTGCCAGCTTTTGACTCCCAAGCCAACTGCAAGACGATGAAAAGCATGTACAGCATGAAAGTTGTTACACCGATGGTCAAGCCGAACCCAGCAAATTGTTCTTCTGTGATCTGCCACATCACACAGCTTTCTGACTGGGCATGCGTTCGGCAACATCACGGGTGTCCACCAGGTGGCGGTAGGCATGCCAAGACGCATGCCCCAGCATGGGCACGATCACGACCAGGCCGATGAAAAAGCTCAAAAAGCCCAGCATGCTCAAGCCCATGATCAAAAATGCCCACAGCACCATGGGCATGGGATGGGTCAAGACCACTTTCCAGCTGGTCAGCACGGCTTGCAAGGTGGTGAGTTGGCGGTCGAGCAGCAAGGGCATAGCCACCACGCTGGAGGCAAAAACCGGCGCAGCCATCAGGCCGCCCAACATCAGCCACAGCTCAAACAAATAACTGTCTGGGCTCAACACCACATGGTGGATGAAATCCATGGGGGTGTGGATCGGCACCGGGGCCAGCAACGTGATCAAGGCCGATGAGGTCAAGACCCATCCTGTGCCCGCGAGGGCCAGCAACAAACCAAAACGCACCAAACACCAGTAACTCACCGTTTCGTTGTGATGCAGCGTTTGCCATTGCGTCCAAGTTTTTAACAACAACCGCAGGTCAACAGCCTCGTTTCTTTCGATGGCGCGGCTCATGGCATACAAGCTGGTCGCCAAAATCGGAGCCACGATCAGAAAACCCGATACTGCACCGGCCAACAACCAAAACTGGTCATGTGCGAGCCAAGTGATCAGGCCGCCTCCTATGGCCATGACCAGGCCATGGCTCAAGCTTAGCCAAGGTGAATGGCAGATGTCTTTCAGACCCCAATACAGCCAATACAGCGGTTGCTTGCCGTCGATGGGCAAAACGCCGGGTAAGTTCAAACGCTCAGGAGTTTCTGGGGGGTCGGACAGCGGCGAAGCTTGTGCCACGCGATCAGGTGTTTTTATTTTTGCAGGTGTTGATGCCCAACAAGCTGTAAGGCGGGCACCAACCCGTCAAGCCTGTGGCCAAAGGCACCAGACCCAGCCAACCCCAAATACCGACTGTGCCTGTGGCGGCCAGTGCGATCAAGACAAGACCGCCTACGATGCGGATGATGCGTTCAATATCGCCAATGTTTTTGGTCATGTGAAACTCCCGGTGGGTTAAAAAAACTCAAGCGCTGACGCGGTAACCTTCATCGGCAATGGCTTGGGCCAAAGCTTCGCGGGTTTTTTCGGAAGTCACATGCACCTTGTTTTGTGTGCGGTCGATCACAACTTTGGCCTGTGCATCCAAAGCCAACAAAGCTTTGGTGACTGCTTTTTCGCAATGGCCACATGTCATGCCCTCAACTGTGAAAATTTGGTTCATGATGCATCCTCTCCAATGAACTGAACATGACCCATTAGGGTCTGGTCTGAGCATAGACCATCAAGGACTTCATGCCATGACACAGATCAAGATTGAGCCTTCCATCACCTACGACATCGGCATCGGCGGTATGACCTGCGCTTCGTGCGTGGCGCGTGTCGAAAAAACCCTGAAAAAAATGCCCGGCGTGCTCAGCGCCACGGTCAACCTCGCCACCGAATCGGCCCGCATCGAAGTGGCCACCAATGACGTGACCGACGCACGCTTGCGCCGCGCAGTGCGCGACGCCGGGTATGAACCCCGCACCCCCGAAGCACAAGCCGATGCGGGCCGTGAACCACCCTGGGCAGGCTTCATGCCGGTGGGTGTGGGCCTGCTGCTGACCACGCCGTTGGTCCTGCCCATGCTGGCGGAGCTCTGGGGCCAGCATTGGATGCTGCCCGCTTGGCTGCAATTTGCACTGGCCACGCCTGTGCAGTTTGTGTTGGGCGCACGCTCTTACAAAGCCGGTTGGCATGCTTTGAAGGCGCTCACGGGCAACATGGATTTGCTGGTGTCCTTGGGCACCACCGCAGGCTGGGCTTTGTCGGTTTGGCTGTGGCTCACGGCGCACGTGGGGCACGCACCGCACCTGTACTTTGAAGGTTCGGCCGTGGTCATCACTTTGGTGATGCTGGGCAAATGGCTGGAGACGCGTGCCAAGCGCCAGACCACTGAAGCGATTCGCGCCTTGCACGCCTTGCGTCCAGACAAAGCCCATTGGTTGGGCGTAGACGGCGAAGTCGATGTGCCTGTGGACGAAATTCTGGTGGGCGACCGGATTGTGGTGCGACCTGGCGAGCGTTTTCCGCTCGACGGCGAATTGGTCGAAGGCCAAACCCAGGTGGACGAGTCCATGCTGACTGGCGAGCCCTTGCCCGTAGCCAAAGCACCGGGGGCAGCCTTGACGGGTGGGTCAATCAATGGCGAAGGTCGTGTGCTGATGCGCGTCACGGCGGTAGGCCACGAAACCGTGCTCTCACACATCATCCGCTTGGTCGAAGACGCACAGGCAGCCAAAGCACCCATTCAGCGGCTGGTGGACAAAGTGGCCGAAGTGTTTGTGCCCGTGGTGCTGTTGATCGCCCTGCTCACCTTGGGTGCGTGGATGATGACAGGCGCCGATTTTGAAACAGCACTCATCCACGCGGTGGCCGTGTTGGTCATTGCCTGCCCTTGCGCCCTGGGCCTGGCTACACCCGTGGCCATCATGGCAGGCACGGGCGTGGCGGCCAAGCACGGCATCTTGATCAAAGACGTGCAAGCACTGGAGTTGGCGCACCGCGTGCAAACGGTGGCCTTTGACAAAACAGGCACACTCACCGTGGGCCAACCGCGCTTGCTGGCCCATGTGCCCGCACCCGGGCACGATGCCCAAACTGCTTTGGCTTTGGCCGCACGCGTGCAAAGCGGCAGCGAACACCCCTTGGCGCGTGCGGTGGTCAGCGCGGCTGAAACGCAGGGCTTGGCAGGCCCCGCCGCGCAAGAGCTGCAAGCGGTGCCCGGAAAAGGCGTGTTGGCCCATGTGGATGGCAGGCCGCTGTTGCTGGGCAGTTTGCGCTGGCTGCAAGAAGAAGGCTTGGATGTGGGCGTTTGGCAGCCAGACATCGAAGCTTTTCGGGCGCAAGGCGCGAGTCTGTCGGCCTTGGCCGAGCGCACCGACACAGGTCTGCAAGCGCTGCTGCTCATGGGGTTTGGCGACGAACCCAAAACGGGCGCTGCGCAAGCCTTGACCGCGCTGCGCGATCGCGGCCTGAAGCTGGTGATGATTTCGGGTGACAACCAAGCCGCCGCAGAGGCCATGGCGCGCCGATTGGGCCTGCGCCCCGAAGCGGGAGAGGTTCTGGCCGATGTGCTGCCCGGCGACAAGTCGGCGCAGGTGCAAAAACTGCGTGCGGGTGGGCAAGTTGTCGCCATGGTGGGCGATGGGGTGAACGACGCCCCCGCCTTGGCCGCCGCCGATGTGGGCATGGCCATGGGCAACGGCACCGATGTGGCCATGCACGCCGCAGGCATCACCCTCATGCGCGGCGACGTCGCTTTGGTGGGTGCGGCACTCGACATATCAGCCCGCACCGTGGCCAAGATCCGGCAAAACCTGTTTTGGGCCTTCGCCTACAACGTGGCGGGCATCCCTTTGGCGGCACTGGGTTACCTGAACCCCATGATGGCGGGTGCCGCCATGGCCCTCAGTTCGGTGAGTGTCATGGCCAATGCTTTGTTGCTCAAAAGGTGGAAACCTTGATGGGCTGGGTGGTTTAGGCCTTGCTGACGGACTTTCCGGCGGGCATGTCTTTGCCATACCAAGAGGCATACAGGACGGGCAAGACCAGCAATGTCAGCAAGGTAGCAGAGATCAAACCCCCAATGACCACAATCGCCAAGGGACGTTGCGTTTCAGAGCCGATGTCGTGACTCATGGCCATGGGCAACAAACCCAAAGCCGCCAGCATCGCCGTCATCAACACGGTGCGCAAACGTTGCAAGGCGCCTTGTTTCACCGCATCCAAAACCTGGCAGCCTGCATTGCGCAGCTGCTGAAAGACCGTCAGCATCACCACCCCATTGAGCACAGCCTGGCCTGACAGGGCGATGAAGCCAATGGCGGCCGAGACGGACAGGGGGATGTTGAACAGCCACAAGGCAACGAAACCGCCGATCATGGCCAAGGGAACATTCACAAGAATGAGAACGGCGCTTTTGATGGAACCGAAGGCGTCAAACAACAGCACAAAAATCAACAACAAGGAGATGGGAACAACGATCGATAAGCGTGCCATGGCGCGCTCTTGGTTTTCAAACTCACCAGACCATTTGACGGTGTAATTGGCAGGAATGTTGACGTTTTTCGCAATGCGGGCTTTCATGTCGTTGACGATGGAGCCCATATCACGGCCCTTGATAAAAATACCAATGGCCGCAGTCCGTTGTCCAGACTCTCTGGCAATGTTCATGGCACCACTGGTTTGCTCAATGGTGCTGACCAGGTCCAACCGAACCGAACCACCATCAAACGTAGGAACAGGTATGGCGCCCAATTCTGAAATGCTTCGACGCTCTTGGGGCAAACGAACCGTCACGTCAAACTTTCTTTCGCCCTCCCACAAGGTGGTGCTTGCTTTTCCGGCCAGCGCCGTTTCAATGACATCTTGCACATCGCCCACGTTCAAGCCATAGCGCGCCGCTTGCTCGCGGTTGATGTGGATCAGCAGTTGTGGCAAATCGCCCTGACGGTCAATGGCCGCACGGCTGACCCCTTTGACTTGTTTGACCTCCCGTTCAATGGCTTCAGCGGTTTGTTTCAAAACAGTCAGGTCATCCCCCGCAATCTTGATCACAATTTGCCCATCGATTTGCGAGATGGACTCCAGCACGTTGTCGCGAATCGGTTGAGAGAAGGTGGGCTCCATGCCGGGCAGTGCAGAAACAGCGTCATTCATTTCGTCGATCAATTGCTCGCGGGTCAAACCTGTGCGCCAGGTTTCCTGGGGCTTTAAGTCCACAAAAACTTCGGCCATGCTGATGGTTTTGGGGTCTGTGCCGTCTTCAGGTTGGCCTGCTTTTGAAACCGTTGTCTTGACTTCAGGAATGCGTTGAAGGGCATCGCGGACCTGACGCAAAACCTTGGCCGCCTCTTCATTGGAAACACTGGCAGGCAACCTGACGTTGACCCAAATGGTGCCCTCGTTCAATTCAGGCAAAAACTCCGACCCCAGCCGGGAGGCGGCCACCATGGACAGGCCAAAACAACACAGGGCAATGGCGACAACGTGACGACGGTGGTTCAGTGCCCAGTTCAGGGTGGGCGTGTAAATCTCTTTGGCTTTGGCCACCACCTTGTTGTCGCTGTGGGGCAGTTTTTTGCGCAGCATCCAATACGCCAACAAAGGCACCAAGGTCAAAGAAATGATCAAAGCGCCGATGAGCGCGGCCGTGACCGACAAGGCCATGGGTTGAAAAATACGGCCTTCATGGCGTTGCAATGCAAAGATTGGGATGTGTGCCGCAATGATGATCAGCATCGAAAACACAGTGGGGCGTCCGACCTCGTTGGTGGCTTCAATGATGAGTGCTTTGCGCTCTTTTTCGCTCATGCCCTCACCGCGTTCAGACAGTCTGTGCATGATGTTCTCGACCACAATCACGGCGCCGTCAACGATGATGCCGAAATCCATGGCCCCCAAACTCAGCAAGTTGGCCGGCACACCCATGAACTTCAAGCCCATGAATGTGGCCAACAAAGACAACGGAATGACCGCCACCACCGCCAACGTGGCGCGCATGTTGGAAAGAAAAATGTAGAGCACCAGCGAAACCAGCAGGGCGCCTTCGACCAAATTTTTGAAAACCGTCTTGAGTGTTTTCTCCATCAGCCAAGAACGGTCATAAAAGGGAACCACCTGAACACCCTTGGGAAGACCGCGCGCATTGATTTCTTCGAGTCGCTCTTTCACATTTTTCAAGACAACGCTGGGGTTTTCACCTTTGCGCATGATGATGATGCCGGTCACGATGTCGTTGTCTTGGTCTTGGCCCACTGTGCCCAGTCGGGGCACTGCGCCTATCTTGACCTGAGCCACATCGCGGACCAACACCGGTGTGCCATTTCGCGTGGCCAAAACGATTTGGCCAATTTCTTCAGGGGAACGCAGTAACCCAATCCCACGAATTGCAAATTGTTGCTGACCCTGTGCCACATAGCTGCCACCCGCGTTGGCATTGCCCCTGCCAAGGGCATCCAAAAGATTTTGCAAAGTGAGGCGCTGTGACCGGAGTTTCTCCAAATCGGGTTGAACTTCATATTGCTTGATGAACCCACCCATGGCGACCACATCGGCCACGCCCGCGACTTGGCGCAGCCCACGTTCAACCACCCAGTCTTGCAAAGTTCGCAGCTCGGTGGTGGTCAACCCGTCGCCACGCAGGCGGTATCGCATGATTTCACCGACAGGTGTTGCGTTGGGTGCGATGTTCGCTTCGACGCCCGGGGGTAAATCAATCCCTCGGAGTCGTTCATTGACTTGCTGCCGGACGATGTTGACATCGGCATTGTCGTTGTAGGTGACCACCGTGAAAGACAGGCCAAACTGGGTGTGAGAAAAAACCCGGATGGCGTTGGGCAAACCTGCCAGCGCCACTTCAATCGGCAAGCTCACTTGTTTTTCGACCTCTTCGGCAGCACGCCCAGGATACAAGGCGATCACCGTGACCTGTGTGTCGGTCACATCCGGAAAGGCCTCCACAGATAGATTTTTGAAGGCAATCACCCCCGCCATGACAAACAGCAAGGTGCCAAGAACGATGAACAGGGGCTGATTCAGCGCGTAATGGATCAGCTTTTTCATGGCTTGGCTGCACCCGTGATGGCGGCTGATTCCTTGGCAATGCGCAGTTCACGCGCCAACAGCAAACCGTTCTGAACCACCACTTCCTCGCCGATTTGCAAACCCTGGCTCAGCACCACTTTGACGGGCCCCTCTTGAGACAGCGTGACTTGGCGCGGGCCGTAAACGCCCTTTGACGTCTGCACAAAAACAATGTGCTGCTTGCCCATCAGGAAAAGAGCGCTGGCCGGCACCTCAACACCTTGGCCAATCTTGCGTGCGTAACGAACGCGGGCCAGCATTTCACTTTTGAGCAAACGAGAACTGTTGTCTATCAATGCGCGAACTTTGATGGAGCGACTGACCGGATCGATCTGGTCTGCCACCGCCAGCACGGTGGCTTTGAAAACCTGTTCAGACAAGGAGGGCACCACCAGTTGAACTTGTGCGTTGGGTTTTAAATCGGCAATGTCTGGCGTTTGCGCATCGATCTGTACCCACAGTTTGCTGGGGTCAGAGATGACAAACAAAGCTTGGCTTGCGTTGTCGGGCCGGACTTCTTGTCCTGGCGTGATGTTGCGCTCCACCACAACGCCCGCAACATCGCTGCGCAAAACCAATTGTTGGTTCGCCGTGTTTCTGCTGCCGTAAAGGTCGGTTTTGGCCTGCGCTCGCTTCAATTCAGCATTCGCCCTGGCCGCCTCCGCTGCAGCTTGTTCAACATCTTTTCGGGCAACCACACCCAAATCAAAAAGGGATTGCTGTCGGTCTAAAACCTGCGTGGCCAAGTTCAAGTTGGTTTGAGCCAGAGACGTCTCGGCTTGGGCTGCACCAAACTCCGGCGAGGAGAGGTGTGCCAAGGCTTGCCCCTTGGCAATCGCTTGCCCTAGGCTCACATCGATGCTGCTCACGCGCCCTGAAAACGCCGAAAACACGCGCTGTGTTCGTTCTTCGTTCCACACAATGCGGGCTGGCAAATCCACTGGGATCTCGGTGGCCATCACCGCGGCCGTGGTGGTCAATAGCGCAATTTGGGGATGGTCTGGCGGGTATTGCAGCTGGTCGCCTTGAATGACCGGCCCCGCCACACTGGGCGTGGGGCTGACGGGTTCAGAACAACCACCGATCACCAAGGTGACCAGCAATAAGGTGCAGATGACAGAGCGGGAATGAGCGATCACGGGATGGGCTTTTCAAAAAGGACGTGGTGGATCAGGGTGTCGCTGTAGACATGCGCAGTTGCCAATAGGTCCAAGCTTTGGCATAGGCATTGCGAGCATTCAAAACATCCAATTGCACAGCTCGGAGGGTTCGCCGTGCATCCAACAACTCGGTCAAAGACAAGCCACCTTGTCGGTAGGCCATTTCGGTTTGCTCCGCCACGCGAAGGGCGCGTGGCAAGAGGTCTTTTTCGTAAATTTGCAGACGTTCTGCTTGAGCTTGGCTGTTCTCAAACCAGTTGAGCATCTCGATTTGGGCGCGCTGGCGGGTCCGGTCCAGCATGTTTTGACTGGCAGCTGCTTCGGCTGTTGCCCGCCCAATTTCGCCGTCGAATCGGTTCGATTGAACCAGGGGTATGGAGATCCGAACCCCCATCACTTTGGCGGTGTTGCCAAAGCCATCGGGTGTGTTTTCAATCGAGGTTCCCAAAGTGGGGTCTGTGACCCGCAGCGCCTGTGCCAGCGCCACATTTTGGTTGGCAGCGAGGACCCCTAGACGCGCAGCGGTCACATCACTTCGCGCTTCCAGCCAAGGCCCATTGACAATGTCTGTCATGGCCAAGCCACCCCATGGCTTGGTGTTTGGCCACTGCACTTGTACCGACCAGCCACTTGCTGGCCGTTTCAAACCTGTCCATGTCCCGATGCTGAGGCTGGTTTGCTGGTATTCCAGCATGGCCACTTGTGTCTCGGCTTGGGCACGCGCAGCCTCAATTTGGGTTCGAGCGGCTTCTTGGGCCGATAAATCACCATTTTTCAGTCGCAAGTCGGCCGTTTTGGCCAACTGTTCGGCGCTTTGCGCCAAATCACGAAAGACCTCCAAACGCTGATGGGCGGTCAGCAACTCATAAAACGCCATTTGCGCCGCCATTTGCTGAATGACCAGCGCTTCTTGTCTTTCGGCTTGTGCCACCAGAACCATGGTTTGGGCTTTGTCTGTTCGCAAAACACGTTTGCCACCTCGCTCCCATAGACCGTCAACGCCCACAGACTTGTTCAGTTTTGCAGGACTCAAGGACGAACCGAAAGATTGGCCATTTTTGACATCCACCGTCGAAGCAGAGGAAGACAAAGCCAGGGCAGGTGAACGATTGGCCGCCAAGACATCGGCACGCGCAGCGTCCAAAAGACGAGCGCTCGTTTGCACATCAGGGTGCTGACGCGCGGCTTCCAAAACCATTTCCAAACTCAGGGGTTCGTTGGCCCATGTGCCCGTGCTGACCAAAACAGCAAACCCAACCCACGAAGCCTTCACGCAAAATCTATGTCGTATGCTCATGGCTCGGTTATCGCTGACCAAGCCTGACCAGCACCTGACCAAAGACACAGCCCACATGCGCATTCTTTTGATTGAAGACGACAAGGTATTACAAGGCGTTGTGCAGCAAAGCCTGACGGACAAGGGGCACCGTGTGGATGTGGCAGGGGATTTGTCAGCCGCCAAATACATGTGGCATGTGCAACCTTATGACGCTGTTTTGCTGGATTTGAATTTGCCCAGCAGCGACAGCCAAACGGCCGTCCCGGCCAATGGTCTTCATTTGCTGCAAGAAAGGCGGCACAAAGGCGACAAAACACCCGTTCTGGTTTTGACAGCACGCAATCGAACCGATGAGCGGATTGCCGGTTTGGATGCCGGTGCAGACGACTACCTCGGAAAACCCTTCGACTTGGCAGAAGTCGATGCCAGGCTGCGTGCCCTGGTCAGGCGCAGTCAAGGAGAAGACAGCACCACCCAATTGGCCCATTTGGTGCTGGATCGGAAAGGTCGAAGGGTATTGGTCCATGACGAGCCATTGACCCTGCCAGCCAGGGAATTTGAGGTGTTGTCAGAACTCATGTCGCCACCGGGCCGCACGCTGAGCAAAAAAGAACTGTCGGACAAGCTTTCTGGCTTTGACGAAGTCTTGTTGGACAACGCCCTGGAAACCTTCATTTCCCGTTTGCGCAAAAAGATTTTGAATTCGGGTGCCACCATTCGAACATTGCGGGGCTTGGGTTACTTGATGGAAGAAGAACGGCCATGACCACCCCCGCTCGGTCCTTGCTGCAGCGTTTGCTCCGGCGCGTGATCGTGCCCTTGGCGTTGACTTGGTTGATCGGCACCTTGTTGGCGTTTGCGGTGGCACGTTTCTTCACGCAGCAAGCGTTTGATCGCGCGTTGTTGGACGATGCTTATGCGGTGGCAAGCCATGTTCGGCAAACCGATGGTGGTGGTTTGGCGCTGGGCTTGACCGCCAATGAAATGGGCACCTTGTTGTTCGACCAAAGTGAGCGTTTGTACTTTGCTGTCTTTTCAAATGACGGCCGTTTTTTGGCGGGCCATGCCGGATTGCAAATGCCCCAGTTGGACGATTTGAAAAGCTTCACATTCACTGAAATTGAGTTCAACAACAAAACCTTGCGCGCCGTCGTTTTGATGCGCCAGGTGCCGCAAGCCTTCAAAGTGGTGGTCGCCCAAACCACCTACAGCCAAGTGGCTTTTTTTCAGCGTTTGTTGGTTTTGTCCATGGTGCCGCAATTGCTGTTGTTGCTGGGCTTGGCTTGGTGGTTGCGGCGAAAGATTCAGCAAGACGTGCAACCGCTCACCGATTTGCAAAACGCCGTCGCCCTGCGTGACGTGCGTGACCTGAAGCCGGTGTTCGTGTCCAACAGATCGGCAGAGATGCAAAACCTGAGTGAGGCCATCAACGCATTGCTGTTGCGCATCGAAAAAGGGGTTCGTTCACAAAAAGAATTTGCGGGCAATGTGGCCCATGAAATGCGCACACCCTTGGCGGGCATGAAAGCTTTGACCGACTACGCGCTTTCTCAGTCAGACCCTGCGGTCTGGCGTGAACAACTGCAAAAAATTGCATTCAGTCAAGAGCGGGCCAGCCACTTGATGAACCAGTTGTTGGCCATCGCTCTGGTTCAAGAGGCGCAAGAATCCATGGCAGAACCCGTCAAGCTCGACGAGGTCATTCGCGACAGCATCATGCGGCATTTGCACCGCGCCGATGCCTTGGGCATTGATCTGGGCGCCAGTGGTTTGGACGAGCGCGGTGCCGTGTCTGTCTTAGCCCAAAGGGCCTTGATCGAAGGCGTGATGGACAACCTGATCGACAACGCGTTTCGTTATGGCTTGACGCCAGCCGGTACGGTCAGGCGCGTCACGGTGGAGCTGTTTTCAAACCCCAGCCTGGGGCAATGCGGCGTCTGGGTGCATGACAACGGCCCGGGCATTGAACCCCTTCAACGCCAGCGCTTGCTGCAACGCTGGGTTCAGGGCGACGAGGGGCCCGCGTTTCAACATGGCAGCGGTTTGGGCTTGGCCATTGTGTCTGAATATGCCCGCATCATGGGGGCGCAATTGTTTTTGGAGACGGCCGACGAAGGCCGTGGGTTGAAAGCAGGCCTTCTGTTTCAAACCCCATGAACCGCGCCGTGCTGGTCCAGCAAGGGTTGCCTCAAGCTGTGGGCAAAAACGGGTAGTCGGTGTACCCCGCATCGCCCCCGCCGTAAAAAGTGGCGCGGTCGGGCGTGTTGAAGGGGCCGCCCTGGCGCAGGCGTGCGCCCAAGTCGGGGTTGGCAATGAAGGGGCGGCCAAAGGCGATCAGGTCAGCACCGCTGGCGAGTGACTGGTCAGCCAAGGCCAGGTCGTAGCCGTTGTTCAGCATCCATGCGCCGCGCCCGCCCGCCTGGGTGTAGGCGCTGCGCAAAGCGGCGTAGTCAAAGGGCTTGTCGCCTTGCTGGTGGTCACGCGCCGCGCCCGTCGAGCCTTCAATCAGATGCAAGAAGGCCAAGTGCATCGGGGCCAGCACGCGCACCACATGCTCAAACAAAGTCTGCGGTTGGTCGTCATTCACCCCGTTGGCGGGTGTGACGGGCGAGAGGCGAATGCCCGTGCGTGCGCCACCGATCTCGGCCACGATGGCCTGAATCACTTCTTGCAAAAAGCGGGCGCGGTTCTCGATCGAGCCGCCATACGCGTCGGTGCGGTGGTTGCTGCTGCTGCGCAAAAACTGGTCGATCAAATAACCATTGGCCGCATGAACCTCCACGCCATCAAACCCGGCAGCAATCGCGTTGGCCGCTGCGCGGCGGTAGTCTTGCACGATGCCCGGCAGCTCGGCGGCCTCCAGCGCACGTGGCTCGGACGTGGGCACGAACTTGGCTTGGCCGTCGACCAGCAGCACAGTTTTGGTTTGGGCCGTCAGGGCCGATGGCGCCACAGGCGCAGCGCCGGCGGGCTGCAAGCTGGTGTGCGAGACACGGCCCACATGCCATAGCTGCACCACGATCTTGCCGCCTTCGGCGTGCACTGCATCGGTCACTTGCTTCCACGCAGCAACTTGTTCGGCGCTCCAGATGCCGGGCACATCGGCGTAGCCCTGGCCCTGGTGGCTGATGGCGGTGGCCTCGGTGACGATCAGGCCCGCCCCCGTGGCCGGGTTGGCGCGTTGTCGGTAATACGTGGCCATGCGTGCATTGGCCAGAGCGCCGGGTGCGCGGTTGCGCGTGAGTGGGGCCATCACGATGCGTGAGGCCAAAGAAATGCTGCCGACCTGGCAGGGTTCAAACAAGGAGGTCATGGTGTCCATTCAAAGGCGTTAGAAGCATCGTATGCGCACACGCTCAAAGCGCGTAGTCCGGGCTTTCGCGTTGCAACTTGCGCAGCAGCGAAGGCCAAACAAACGCGCCGCCCAAGCCGCCGGTTTGCACACGCAAGGCGTGGGCCACGCCGGTCAGGATTTGCGGGTCCACCGCCGTCAGGTCTTTCGGGCCCGACTGCCCTGCCAGCGCATCCACCTGAATGCGGCAGGTGTTCTCAAAGGTGTACATCGACAAGAACGCGTCGGCAATGGTTTTGCCCACCGTCAGCAGGCCATGGTTGCGCAGCATCAGGAAATTGGCATCGCCCAAGTCGGCCTGCAGGCGCAGCTTTTCTTCGTCGTGAATCGCCACGCCCTCGTAGCCATGGTAGGCCAGCGAAGCCAGCACAAAGGTGCTTTGCTGGCTGATGGGCAACACGCCATGCGCCTGTGCGCTGACGGCCACGCCCGCCCGCGTGTGGGTGTGCAAAACGCAACCGGCATCGGGCCGCGCCTCGTGCACTGCGCTGTGGATCACAAAGCCGGCTGGGTTCACCGGAAAGGGGCTGTCGTGCAGCTTGTTGCACTGCATGTCCACCTTGACCAGGCTGGACGCGGTGATCTCGTCAAACATCAGGCCATAGGGGTTGATCAAAAACTGATGGTCATCGCCCGCCACCGAGTGCGGCAATTTGGCGGTGATGTGGGTGAACACCAAATCGCTCCAGCCGTACAGCGCCACCAGCCGGTAACACGCGGCCAAGTCCAGCCGCAGCTGCCATTCGTCGGGGTGAACGCTGTCTTTCAAAGAGGGAGTCTCAAACGCCATGGCCATGCTCCGCAGGTCAGCAAAAGGGATTCAGCTTAGCGGCAAGAGGGGTGGGGGGATGACTTGTTGGTGACTTTATTTGTCATACAAGAGTTGGGCCGCGTCAAATCTTCCAGCCGCATCAGCCAAGCCCGGGCGTGAACGCCGCCATCTTCAACAGCCCCGCACATCTCCACCGAGGCCTGTAGTTGCCCGCACACCGCAGGCCGTTCTGGCTGCCCAAAAATTTGGCAGCGCAGTTGTTCGTCCAGTTGCACGCAAGGCACGCCCGTTGGTTTGCCTTGGGGCATGCCGGGGATGGGCGAGGAGATGGATGGCGCGGTGCAGCAAGCGGCGCAGCCGGGGCGGCAGGTCAAAGTCATCCGGTTTTAGGCATCCGGTTCAGCGTGGCCACAAGGCCCACATTTGCAAGGGTTGCTTGAGGCGCCCGGCCAATTCACCCGCTGCTGGGCCAGAGCCCGCGTAATAGTCGGCCCGCACCGCGCCCACGATGGCGGTGCCGGTGTCTTGGGCCAGCACCAAGCGGTCCAAATGGGTTTGGGGTCCGGTGGACTTCATCCACACGGGGGTGCCGTAGGGAATGCTGCGGCGGTCCACCGCAATCGAGCGCTCGGCCGTGAGCGGCACGCCTTGTGCACCTTTGGGGCCGGGCGGTGTGGTGCCCACGGGCAAGGCTTCTTCGCGGAAGAACACCACACGCGGGTTTTGCCATAACAGCTCGTTCACGCGTGATGGGTTGCGGTCGATCCATGCCTTGATGCCGGGCCAGCTCGCGTCGGTGATGAGCTTGCGGTCGAGCAGCCAGCGGCCAATGCTGATGTAGGGCTGGTCGTTGGTGGCGGCGTAGGCCATGCGCACCCAGCGTTTTTTTCCATCGGGCTCGGTCACATTCACGAGGCCCGAGCCTTGGATGTGCAGCACCATCGCATCCACCGGGTCGGCCAAATACAACAGCTCTTTGCCGCGCAGGGCGGCGCGGGCGGCGGGCAAGGTGTCAATCTCTTGGCGGGTGTACCAAGGCTTGCGTTGGCCCAATTGGGCGGGCGGCGCATACAGGGGCACTTTGAAATCGCCTTGTGCTCTGCGCGAACCGACCAAGGCGGGTTCGTAATAGCCCGTGAGTAAGCCTGATGGACGTTGTTCATGCGACTCTACGCGGTAGGGCTGCAGGTTGTCGCGTATCCAGCGGCGTTGCTGTTCAACCGGGGCGTTGGCCAGTTGGGCGATCTCGGGGCACAGGGCTTTCCAAGTGGGGCCGGGTCGTTGGCAGCTTTGCAACCAAGCGGGCCAAGCCTCGTTGATCGCGTCGGTGTTCAGCCCTGGCAGTTCAGACCAAGGGACGGGAACCCAGCGGCTTTGTTCGCGCATGATGGGCGCGGGCAAAGGGGCTGCGGGCAAAGTGCTGGCGATCTCGGCGGGGGCCGGCGCTTGGACCGATGGACTTGCAGGTTCAGGGGCATGCAGCACCGGGGCCACAGAGCAAGCGCTCAGGGTGCCTACAATCGCGGCCACAAACAAGCCGATCCATCGCGGGCGGTGACTCAAAAAACGGGGTGCGTGCATGGGACTGATTTTGTTGGAAGCTTTGCTGGCCTTGGTGATTTTGGTGGGTATTGTCTGGTGGACCATGTTTTCCGGCCGCAACAAAGGTGAATTGCCTGAGGCTGAAAAAGAGGCCCCAACGCCACCCTCTGAAGGACCGAAGCTTTGAGGCCCTAAGCCTGAAAGGACCCTGAGCGTGAATGGCGTAAGCTCACTCCAGCAAGCTGTGCGCCCCTTCAAAGCGTTGCGCATAGTACCGGCTGCTGAGGTGGTCTACCCGCACGCCCGTGCGCGGGTTGCTGGCGTGAACAAATCGGCCACCACCCACATAAACACCCACATGCGAGTGGCGCGCCCCCAAGGTGTTGAAAAAAACCAAATCTCCCGGCAAAAGTGCCGAGCGGTGAATGGGCTTTGACTTGCGGCCCAGCTCGGCCGAAGTCCCTTTGACGGCAATGCCGCCCCCTTCGCGGTAAATGTGTGCCACCAAGCCCGAGCAATCAAAGCCTGTGGCGGGGCCACGACCGCCCCATTTGTAGGGCGTGTCCAGCAAAGACAAAGCAAACAAAGCCAAGTCGTTGCGCACCTTGTTGTAAGGCGCAGGGGTTTGAGCTGCAGGCTCGGTAGGTCGCGAAACCGGTGCCGTATAGCATGCGGTGATCAGGCTCAGCCAAGCCAGCCCCAAGCTTGTCAACAGGTGCCGGCGATGCGTCAAGGGGTCTGGGGCGTGAGCCTTGTTCACGACAGGCTCCGCATCAAGTTGGCCAGCTCTACCGCCGATTTGACCTCCATCTTGTCAAAGACACGGGCGCGGTGAACTTCCACCGTGCGCACACTGATGTCGAGTTGGTCGGCAATGAGTTTGTTGGGCAGACCCTCGATCACCAGTTGCATCACATCCCGCTCACGTTCGGTCAGTTCCAGCAAGCGCGATTGCAGACGTTGCTGCTCTTTTCGGGCCGTTAAACGCTCTTGTGACAAATGAAGTGCTTGTTCGATACGGTCAACCAGAGCGTTGTCTGAAAACGGCTTTTCGCAAAAGTCAAAAGCACCACGCTTGACGCTGTCGACAGCGGTGGGCACATCGGCATGACCCGTCAAAAAAATCACAGGCCATGCTTGGGCCATGCCGCTGCTTAGAAGTTGCTCAAACAAGGCCAAGCCACTCATGCCGGGCATGCGCACATCCAGCAAAACACATGCCGCTTGGCGAGGCCAGTGTTGTCCAGAGGATGGGCCATTGCCGGTGTCTTGAAAGTTGCTTTGCAGCATGCTTAAAAAAGACTCTGCGCTTTCAAAGGACTCGCTGAGCAAGCGCCGGGTGCGCAGCAGCCAAGCCATGCCTTCGCGCACACTCGCGTCGTCGTCCACAATGAAAACGGTGGGCGTGTCGGTGAAATTCATGCGGGGATCTTATCCAAAAGCAAGGCGGTCTTGACAGGCAAGGTGAAACGGAAAACAGTCCCTCTGGGCTCCATCGCCGCAAACTCCAAATGGCCACCGTGCTGCTCCACCACCGTCCGGCACAGACTCAGACCCAAGCCCATGCCTTCTTCTTTGGTGGTGAAGAAGGGTGTGAACAACTGGCTGGCCACGGTTTCGCTGATGCCTTCGCCCACATCGGTCACTGAAAACTCCACCCAGGCTTGTTCGGCGTTGGAGGCCGCTCGGCGTGCCTTGAGCAGCAGTCTTCGGTCTGTGCAGTCGGGTTTGTCCATGGCTTGCATGCCGTTGCGTGCCAGGTTCAATAAAACCTGTTCAACCATGGTGCGGTCGCACATCACGTCTGGCAATTGAGGGTCGATTTGGGTTTGAACCGTGACCCGCAGTTTGCGCGCTTGCAGTTGGACCAATGGCGATACCGCGTCAAACAAGGCTTTGGGTGGCAAGGGCTCACGGTCTTGATCGCGGCGGCGGACAAAATCGTGCACGCTGTTGATGACCCGCCCCGCACGATCGGCCTGCTCGGCGATTCGGCGCAGCGCCATGTGCACATCGTCCAGGGTTTGCGGCACGGCCGATGGGTTTTGCAGCAGGTTCAAAGAGCCATTGGCATAGCTGGCGATGGCGGCCAAGGGTTGGTTCAGTTCATGACTCAGCAAAGACGCCATTTCGCCCACCGTGGCCAAACGGGCCGTGGCCTGAAGGCGCTCCTGGCTGGCGCGAGAGACTTCTTCGATGCGGCGTTGTTCGCTGATGTCAATCACGGCGCCCATCCAGCCGGTTTGCTCGCCTTGCACGCTGATCAATGGCGCCTCAATGATGAGCACCGGAAACCGTGTGCCGTCTTGGCGCATGAAGACCGATTCAAACCCCTCGCGTGGTGGCACGTTGCCCGCCAAACGGATGGCTTGGCGTTGCCGGTATTCGTCGACCATCTCGGGTGGCCAATACGGCATGGGCGCATTGCGTCCATTCAGAGTCTCTGCCTCAAAGCCCACCATCTGGCAAAAGGCGGGGTTCACATAGGTGATGCGCCCTTCTAGGTCACGCGCCCGAAGACCGGTCACCAGCGAGTCTTCCATGGCTTTGCGAAAGGCCAAGGCCTCTGCCAAGTCGCGCTCTGCCTTCAAGCGCCGACGGGAGTCTTTGACCAACAGCACCATCACCGTCACCAAGGCGATGGACATGGCGGTGACCAATGCGGTCAAGACATTTGGAAAAATATTGGCCTCGCCGCGCCGTCCGTCCATCCGCAGCACCAAGGTGTTGCCAGGCAGATTCAGCAATTGTTGTGAGGTGAAGACCCGCAGCCCTCGACTTTGACTGCCCGCAATGGCCAGTCGGGTGCCATCGGGTTCGGTGAATGAGATTTCGTTGCGGCGGCCGAAACTGTCGCCCAAGAGTTCATTGAGCATCTCTTGCAAACCGTAGGTCACGATGGTGAAGCCGATCAACACACCATCTTGTGTTTGGGGCAAACACATTTCCATGACTTCAAAACCCAAGCCATCGTTCTGAGGCAAAAAGTAAGAGCTGGAATAGCTGGGACCATTGCTGCGACGTGCTTTTGCACACGCTTGCACAGTTTCATTGAGCGAGTCTGTGCGCGAAACGCGTTTGAAAATCGGTTTGCGCAAGGGCGTGTCGACCTGGTTTTTCAGGTTCAGTTCGGGATCACGCGATTCAATGCGCAGCCACTCCCGGTGTTCACGCAAAAGCGCTTGGGCTTCGGTGTTCCAGAATGTTTCAATGGGCGTGTTGGATTGCAAGCCTAGAAGGCTTTGGGTTTGGCGTGCCAGTTGACGCCGCAAATCACTCACAGCCTCTGTGGTGTCGCTTTCCAGTTCGGATTGCAGTTGACTGGCTTCGTAACGTCCTGCCAACCAGACCAAAGTGATCAAAACCCCCATCACCAAAGCGATCAAGGCCAACCACAGTGTGCGCCGTCCGCGTCCCCCGGGCAAGGCTTCTTCAAAGGCGTGCCACCAAGAAGTGATTCGCCCGAATTGAGAAGGCGCCAAATGGACCCGTGTGTTGGCAGTCATGGGCGGTTGTCTATCCGGGTGACGCGGGGATTGCCCCAGCTCCCATCGATGATGAACTCTTGACTTGAAGCCCGTGACAACGGGTTTTTCAAAAGCCATTGCGCGACAAAAGCGGTCAGTCCCACGGCAGGGTTCAATGCAAGACCTGCCAGCAAAGAGGTGGTGTTGGTGTCAACAGTGGGCAAGATTTGGGCGCGGAGCTTTTGCGTCTCTTGCGCGATGTTGGCTTGTCCGTCCAGCAAGACCAAGGCGTTGACGCCTTTGATTTGCAAATTGTTGGTGTGAGCCGTGCCTTGGGTGATGCCCACATCGCCGCGCACAGAGTCAAAAGCAAAACCCTCGGCAAACACGTCCCTGAAATCCAGCAACAAGCGTCTGGGCAAGGCCTGCAGGCTTAAAACACCCAGCAATTTGGCGACACCCGCATCGGCCTTGAGAAACTGACCGCGACCCATGCGGACTTCGAACTGACCATTCATGCTCGGGTAGTCCAGTGCCAAAGGGGAGCCTTGCCAATTGACGGCGCCCGCCAGTTGGCCCACGCCACCTTTTAAAGCATTGGGCGTGCCCAAGCGGCTGAGCAAGGCACCAGCATCTTGAATGTCCAGGACGAAATTCATTTCGGTTTTACGCTTCGCTTGGGCGTCACGAGTTGGCAACCACCGCCCAGTGCCTTTGAGCTGTGCTTCCGGCAGCAGCACATTGAACTTCTTCAGCTGCCATTCAGGCCCAGCCGATTGACGGCCGGGGCTGGCCTCTTGGTTCACGGCTTCGATTTCAACACGCCCCAGTTGGATGCCGCGCAGTTCCACTGCGTCCACCACGATGTCCAGTGCAGGCAGTTTGGTGGGGGGTGCTTCGAGCAAGGCTTCAACCTCCGCCAGTTCTGAAGGCGGCAGGTTCAGTCGACTCAAGCGGGCGAACAGCAGGCCCGCTTGGCCCGTGTACGACTGTTGAAACCCCAAGTGGCCTGACATTTCTTGGGCTTCGATGTTGGCGCGCCATTGCGCGCCATCGCGGGTGCCACCGGCGCTTACTTTGTGCAAGCTGCGGTCGTTCATCGTCAGGGTGTTGGCTTTGAGACCCATGCGGTTGGGCAGGTAGCTTTGCCATGCAGGGGGTGCGTTGTTTGGTGCTGGGGATGTCGTGCTTGGCAGCAAGGCCAGCCATTCATCGACGTTCAGTTTGTCGACCACCAGTTGGGCGGAGACGCCTGAATCAGGCCATGTCGGCATTTGTTGGGCAGGGATACCCACACCCCAAACACCGCGTACCACCTGAGGCACTTTGCCCGTCAAGTTGCGCAGGTAGGCCAGACGCACCGTGTCGGCCAAAGTGACTTGAATGTGGTCATGCGGCCCGGACTTTTCCTGTTGTGAGCGCAAAACAATGTTCAGTGGCCGGGTGCTGGCCGCAGATTTGCCCAGCGGCGCGGGCAGTTGAACAGCCATGCCCTCCAGGTTGCTGTTGACGGACAAATCAGGCTTTCCATCTCGCCAAGCCAGTTGGGCGGTGTAACTGGTGCTGCCTTGGGCATGCTGCGCCAGCCAGTCCAAAGGGTAAAACTCGTGGGCTGCTCTCAAGCCCTCGGCATTGACGCGGCCACGGGCTTGAAACTCGATGAGCGATGGGGAGGCGGGGCTGCTTCTTGAAGGGCGCATGCCACCTTCCAATGACAGCGGCCCGCCCCAAAGCTGGGCTTGCAATTGGCGCAGTTCAAAGCCTGACTCATGAAAATGCAATTGGCCTTGTATGTTGTCAAGCCAAGGCGTTTCGGCTTGCATGCGCAAATCCACGTTCTTGAGGGCCACAGACCCTTGCACCTGAGTTTGTTTCAGATTTTGCAATGGCAAACGCAATTCAAACCGTGTTTGCGTGTCGCCACGCGCTTGGGCATCATTCAGCACGCCAGACAACAAGTCGTTCAAGGCCGATTTTCGAATCAACTCCAACAACTGGGGCGCCTTGGCTTGACTTTCGGCTTGCACTTTCAGCAAGGGTTGCTGGGTCATGTCTGCGATTTCAACCAGCGGGGCGGTCAGCACGATGGCCTGATTCCCCTCGCCGGCGCGTGCACTGGCCTCGCTCAGGCGCATGCCCGCACGGTCAAATGAAAGCCGACCTTGCAAGCCGCTCAGGCGCGGCCATGGTGCGCCGCCTGCGGGCAACAGGGCGGGGGGCACCATGTCGAGCAGGACGTCTTGGACGCGTCCCGAAAAGCGAAATTCACCGTCTTGAGGGTTGGTGAATGGGATTTTGGCCAAATCGCCTTTGATCTTGACGTTGACGTCCGAATAAGTGCCTTTGACCAAGGCGTCTCGCAGGTATTCACGAACAGAAACGGGCAGAACAAGGGGCAAATACCGATGCGCCGTTGCGGCGTTCAAGGTGTTCAATTTCCCGTCCAGCGTCAATGCGCCCGGTCCATCGGGAGTGCTTTTCCATTGGCCGCGCCATTCGCCTTGGAGGTCGGTGTTGGCCATTTTTAGTGTCCATGCGGGCACTTCCCAAGCGTCGCCTTCTGGGCGAGACAGGCGCACCCAGCGCGCATTGGCTTGCAGATTTTGCAGGGGCACTTCAGCGGGCAGCAGCACGCCTGGCAACCAAATGGCGCTGTTTTGGCCCATGCGCACATCCAGTTGCCCGCCATCGTGGCCAACCTCCAAATTCACATCGGCGCCGCGCACCCCCGGCCATTTGCCCCACTGCGTGGTGGGCGTGGTGGCCAAGCCCCGTGCATCGGGCTGCCAGCGTAGCCCTTGAATGCTGGCTTTGGCCTCGTAGGTTTCGGGCTGCGGCCATTGACCTTGCCAACGCAGGTGAAGGTGGGTGACCAAGCCTGAAAGTTCGCGCGCTTGAAAAGCCGGGTGAATGGCCGAGGCCTGTGGCAGGCGCAAGGCCAGTTCACGCAGCGCGTGCAAATCCAGTTGATCGGCCTGTAAAACACCTCGTGCCGGGCGCGAGCCCTGAGCTTGGGTGTAGTCCAGCGAGACATTGCCACCAGGCCATTGCAGGCCTTCCTCGTTGACGAAGGACAGGCCTTGTGTGCTGGCCAAAAAGCCCTCTTTGTGAACCTGCACGCCCAAACGTCCAGACAGGCGTTCAAAAGCCAAAGGCAAGCCCTGTTCACTCAGCCGAGCTTTCAGACCCACCAAGCTGACATCGGCCATGGCACTTTGCCATTGCCCTTTGTCCACGTCTGCCCATAACCTCAAAGTGCCCTGGCCCTGCAATTGGCCCAGATTGCCGGTCCCATCCGCTTCAACCGCTGTGCGAATGGGGGCCAAATCGATTTTTGGAAAAAAAGCATAGGTTTGTCCCGACCAATCGGCAAATCGGCCAGCGTCTGTTGACAAAACTTTGCGTTTGAATTGACCCATCAGGACAAAACGCTCCCCCCAGGCGGTTGGTGGCGTTGCGTCCACGCGCAAGCTGTGCGTTCGCGACGAGTTGCGGATGACCAGATCCATCTCTTTCAAAACGGCAGGTGCTGTTGTGGCGTCAAGGGGGTCTGAGACACCGCCCACATGCCAGCGCACCACCCCTGATCGCACAATAACTTCGCGTTGAGAAAACAGCCAATTTGCAGCGGCCGAGTCGATTTCCCCCGGGTGTCCTAAAGTTATTCCACCCAACTGCCAAAGCCCATCGGCCGTTCTCCGAACGTCCAATTCGGGGGCATCCAACACCAGTTGGTCCAGCTTCAAAAGCAGTGCAGAGCGCAAACTCAGGGCCACGATGACTTTGGGCAAAAGCAGTGCAGGACGGTTGACGCTGTCGAGCAATTCGATATCACGCAGCTCAAAGGATGGCACCCAACCCGTGCTTTGCGCGGTGACAGAGCCAATCCGAACGGGTATACCCAAAGATTGACGGGCAAGCCGTTCCATGGCGGGGCGGAATTCGTCGATTCGCGGCACAATCCAAAAATGCAAGCCAGCCCAGGTCATGCCCAGCACCAGACCTGTGACCAGTAAGCCCCATAAAAACAGTCGAACCAGTCTGGTCAGCCAGCGCTGCAGACGGGGTTCTACGGGAGACAAAACGGGTGGATGCGGCACAAACATACGATTAGAAAGTCAGCAGGAATTATGACCCGCAGCCCGTCGATGGATGTCAGTCACCCCGCCGTGGCCCCGTTGGGTCATGGCGCGTCGGCGCTGGATGCGACCCATGAGCACCTGTATTCGCGCTTCGTGCAACGTTTGCATCGCCGTTACGTGGATGTTCTGCCCTTGCTCGCGCCGGGTGCCCCGACGCGAGAAACCTTGTCGGCAGCCTTCATGGCTTTGACGCTCACGGGTCTTGATATCCCTGCAGCGCTGCGGGTTTTGCGTCAACTCACCCTGGAACGTTTGGCCCAGCTCGATTGCGCTCGTCAGGCCTCTTTGGACAGCGTGACCCGCAGCATGACCTGGCTTGCCGAAGTGACGCTGGACATTGCTTGGCAGCAAGTCTCTGCCGATTTGGACGCCTTGCACGGTGCGCCCACCAAGGCCGATGGTCAGCGCGCAGAGATGTGGATCATTGGGATGGGCAAGTTGGGCGCACGCGAGCTGAACGTCTCGAGTGACATTGACCTGATTTATGTCTACGACGAAGACGGCGAGTCGCTGGGCAACAGCGAGGGCCGCAACAAAGTGTCGTGTCAGGACTACTTCACCCGTGCCGTCAAACGCATGTATGCCCTGATCGGTGACACCACCGAGCATGGCTTTGTGTTCCGTGTCGATTTGGCGCTGCGCCCAAATGGCAATTCTGGACCGAGTGTGGTTTCTTTGGACGCACTTGAAGAGTATTTGCTGGTGCAGGGGCGCGAGTGGGAGCGTTTTGCCTGGATGAAAAGCCGTGTGGTGGCCCCACGCAGTGCTGCGCTCAATGGTTCCGCCCAAGCACTGCGTGCCGTGGTTTTGCCATTTGTGTTCCGTCGCTATCTGGATTACAACGTGTTCGAGTCGCTGCGCACCCTGCACCAGCAAATCCGAGACCACGCAGCCAAACGCAGTGCCGGTCACCCAGAACGCGCGAATGACGTGAAACTGTCGCGAGGCGGCATCCGCGAAATCGAGTTCACCGTGCAGCTTTTGCAGGTGGTGCGTGGTGGGCAATTCCCCGAGTTGCGCACACGGCCTACCTTAGACGCTTTGCAGCGTGTGGCCAAAGCGGGCCTCATGCCCCAAGCCACCGCCGAGGCCTTGAGCGCAGCCTATGTGTTTCTTCGCCAGGTCGAGCACCGCATTCAGTACTTGGACGACCAGCAAACCCATGTTTTGCCCACCCGAGACGACGATTTGGCTTGGATCGCGAAAACTTTGGGCCATCCCACGGCTTGCGCCTTTTTGTCCGAGTTGGACGCCCACCGTGAAGTGGTCGCGCAGGAGTTTGACACCCTGTTGGGTGGCGATCGAGATTGCAAGGGATGCAACGGCAAAACCGGAAAAAATGCACGCGAGCATGCTGACTTGGAAGCGGTATTGACCGATTTCAAAGGGCCCGTTCGCGCCCGGTTGGCTTTGTGGGCCGATAACGCGCGGGTACAAGCTTTGCGGGATGACGCACGCGGTCGCCTGGTGCGCTTGTTGCAGCGCACAGCGCAGTGGCTTGATGTTGGGCGCGTCACCGAAGACGCCGTCTTGCGCATGGTGGATTGGATTGAGCCCTTGTTGCGCCGTGAAAGTTATTTGGCGCTCATGCTGGAGCGCCCCTCCGTGCACGAACGCTTGCTGCGCTTGTTGGGTGCGGCCAAATGGCCGGCACGTTATCTGCTGCAGCACCCCGGTGTGATCGACGAATTGGCCGGGGGCAATCTTTTCAGCAGCCGTTTTGATGCCCTTGAGTTTGAGGGCGAGTTGCAAGCGCGTTTGATCGCCTTGCAGCGCACAGGCGAGGACGACGAAGAAAGCTTGCTCAACTTGCTGCGACGTGCGCACCATGCGGAGCAGTTTCGCACGCTGGCAAGGGATGTGGAGGGGGTGCTCACGGTTGAGCAAGTGGCCGATGACCTGAGCGCCTTGGCCGATGCCGTATTGCGCGTGACCGCCCGTTGGTGTTGGGATCGTCTCAAAATTCGTCACCGTGAAACGCCAGCGATTGCCATCATTGGTTATGGCAAGTTGGGGGGCAAAGAACTGGGCTACGGCAGCGATTTGGACATTGTCTTTGTTTACGAAGACAGTGATGAGCGCGCCCAAGAGGTCTATGCCAACTATGTGCGAAAGCTCATCAATTGGATGACCGTCAAAACCGGCGAGGGTGACTTGTATGAGATCGACACCGCCCTGCGCCCCAATGGCAGTGCAGGCATGTTGGTCACGCAGTTTCAGGCGTATGCCGATTACCAGCAACAACGTGGCAGCAATACCGCTTGGACTTGGGAGCACCAAGCCATGACCCGTGCGCGTTTTGTCATGGGCTTGCCCAGTTTGGCTTCGCGTTTTGATGCTGTGCGCCATGCGGTCATCAGCGCTTCACGCGATGCGGTCAGTCTGAAGGCCGAGATCGTGGCCATGCGCGAACGCGTGCGACAAGGCCATCCGGTCAAGGCCGATCGTTTTGACGTGAAGCACAGTCTTGGCGGCATGGTGGACGCCGAGTTTGCCGTGCAATACCTGGTCTTGCTGCATACCGCTGACCACCCTGAGCTGGCTGATAACGTGGGCAACATTGCCTTGCTGCAACGGGCTGAAAAAGCAGGCTTATTGCCCTTGGGCATGGGTGCGTCGTCAGCCAACGCGTATCGGGAAATGCGCCGTATCCAGCACCAAGCACGCTTGAACGAGGAGCCGACCGATGTTCCCGTGAACCTTTGGGTTGAAGAGCGCGCTGCAATTTTGTTGCTCTGGCAACGGGTGATGGGCTGATTCACCCCGAATCTTCCCACCCAGTCCAGCACGTCTGCAAGGCGCGGCATGCCTTCAAACCGACATTTGTTGCGCAGGCTCAGGAAAGACCAATCTCGAAGGGCATTTTTAGTTCGCCTCATTTGGATGGAGACTAAAACGAACGTAAACTCAAACGAATCAGTTATGGGTGTTTTGTGAAATGAAAAAGTCTTTTCTGTGGCTCACGAAGATCAGCGGCTTGGTTTTGCTTTTGGGCGGGACGGTACAGGCTCAAACCACGCCCAAGCCACCAGACAGCGCCAAACCCAGTCTGACAGTGACCGTCACCACGCCCCAAACTGTCAACCTGGCCCAAAAGATCAACGCCAACGGCAGCCTGGCTGCCTGGCAAGAGGCCATCATTGGCGCCGAAGCCAATGGCTTGAAGATCACCGAGGTACGGGTCAATGTGGGCGACAGGGTTCAGCGCGGCGACGTGCTGGCCGTTTTGCAGGCCGACAGTTTGCGGGCCGAGCTGGCTCAGGCCGAGGGCACACTGGCTGAAGCGGCGGCCAGCGCCCAAGAGGCCAAGGCCCAGGCCGAGCGGGCGCGCAGTCTGCAGCAGCAAGGATTTTTCAGCAACGCACAGCTGAGCCAAGCGTTGGCCGCGGAGGCATCTGCCGTGGCGCGCGTGCAATCGGCCCGGGCCTTGGTGCAACTGCAAAACGTGCGCCTGTCGCAAACCCAGGTGCGTGCGCCGGATGCGGGCGTGATCTCAGCACGGCAAGCCACGGTGGGCAGTGTGGTGGGTGCAGGAGTCGAGTTGTTCCGGTTGATTCGCCAAGGGCGCATCGAATGGCGTGCTGAGGTGACCGCCTCTGAAATTGGCCGCATCCAGGTGGGTGCGCCCGCACAAATCAAGGCCGCCAGTGGGCAGGTGCTGCAGGGTAAGGTGCGTGTGGTCGCGCCTGCGGTGGATGCGCAAACCCGAAATGCCATCGTTTATGTGGATTTGCCTGCCGCCATCGGCAGCGCCCGAGCGGGCATGTACGCTCAGGGTGAGATCAGTTTGGGTCAAAGTCAGGCGCTCACGGTGCCCCAAACCGCTGTGGTGGTGCGCGATGGGTTCAGCTATGTCTACACGGTCGGGGCCGACCAAAAAGTCAGTCAACTCAAAGTTCAAACCGGACGCCAAAATGCTGACCGTGTTGAGGTGACCCGCGGCCTGCAAGCCGATGCACGCGTGGTGGCCAGTGGCGGCGCGTTTTTGAACCACGGCGACACGGTGCGTGTGGTCGACGCGCCAGCCGCCCAAGCTGCACCAGCCGCCACTGCCGTCAAATAAAGGGACGCCATGTTCAACGTCTCTTCGTGGTCGATTCGAAACCCTATTCCCGCCGTCATGCTGTTTGTGCTGCTGACGGTGGCAGGTTTCATCGCTTTCGGTTCGATGAAGGTGCAAAACTTTCCGGACTTGGATGTCCCCACCATCACGGTGACCGCCAGCCTGCCCGGTGTTGCACCCACGCAGCTTGAAACCGATGTGGCCCGCAAGCTTGAAAACGCGCTGGCCCCGCTGCAAGGCCTCAAACACATCACCACCAAGGTGCAAGACGGCGTGGTGTCCATCACCGCCGAGTTCCGCATGGAAAAGCCCAGCCAGGAGGCGGTGGACGATGTGCGCTCGGCCATTCAGGGCGTGCGCGCCGACTTGCCAAGCGACTTGCGCGATCCGGTGGTCAAAAAGCTCAACCTGGCGGGTACCCCCGTCCTGGCCTACACCGTGCGTTCGACGCGCATGGACGACGAGGCCCTGTCATGGCTGGTGGACAAAGACATCACCCGCAAGCTCTTGTCACTGCGCGGTGTGGGCGCGGTCAACCGGGTGGGCGGCGTGACGCGTGAGGTGCGCGTGGCGTTGGATGTGAACCGCTTGCAGGCGCTGGGCATCACGGCGGCCGAGGTGTCGCGTCAGCTCAAGCAGGTGCAGCAAGAAGGCTCGGGTGGACGCATGGATTTGGGCGTGGGTGAGCAGCCCGTGCGCACCCTGGCGACTGTCAAGACAGCGCAAGAGGTGGGCCAGATCGAGCTGGCCACATCGCGTGGTGGCCGAGTGCGGCTGGACCAGGTGGCCATGGTGAGCGACACGTTGGCCGATGCCCGCTCGGCGGCCAGCCTGAACGGCAATCCGGTGGTGGGCTTTGAGGTGGTGCGCAGCAGGGGCGAGAGCGAAGTGGCCGTGGGCCGCTTGGTGCGTCAGGCCTTGGCCGACTATCGGCTGCAAAACCCGGACATCGAGATCACCGAGGCCTTTGATTTTGTGACCCCGGTGGAAGAGGAATACAGCGGCTCGTTGGTCTTGCTCTACGAAGGCGCGATTTTGGCGGTGCTGGTGGTGTGGCTGTTTTTGCGCGACTGGCGGGCCACGTTTGTGTCGGCTGTGGCGTTGCCGCTGTCGGTCATTCCCGCCTTCATTGGCATGGCTTACTTGGGCTTTTCCATCAACGTGGTGACTTTGCTGGCGCTGTCTTTGGTGATTGGTGTGTTGGTGGACGATGCGATTGTCGAGGTGGAAAACATCGTGCGCCATTTGCGCATGGGCAAGTCTCCGTATCAGGCGGCCATGGAGGCGGCCGACGAAATTGGTTTGGCCGTGATCGCCACCACCTTCACCTTGATCGCGGTGTTTTTACCCACGGCGTTCATGAGCGGCATTCCGGGCAAGTTCTTCAAGCAGTTTGGCTGGACGGCGTCACTCGCGGTGTTTGCCTCTTTGGTGGTGGCGCGGGTGCTCACGCCCATGATGGCGGCTTATATTTTGAAGCCCATCGTCACGGCCGCGCATGAGCCGGGCTGGCTCAAGCGCTACATGGTTTGGGCCACCTGGTGCATGCGGCACCGCCTGGTCACCATGGTCCTGGCCACGCTGTTCTTCATCGGCTCCATCATGCTGGTGCCTTTGCTGCCCAAGGGCTTCATTCCGCCCGATGACAACTCTCAAACCCAGGTGTATGTGGAGCTGCCCCCCGGCTCCACCTTGGTGCAGACCCAAGCCAGCGCCGAACACGCCCGCAAGTTGTTGATGGCGGTGAACGATGTGAAAAGCGTCTACACCACGATTGGCGGCGGCAGTGCGGGCAGTGATCCTTTTACCGGTAGCGGCGCAGCCGAGGTCCGCAAGGCCACGCTCACCATCCAGTTGACCGAGCGCGGTACACGCCCCCGCAAGCAAGCGATTGAAAACGACATTCGCACCGCGCTGCAGCAATTGCCCGGTGTGCGCACCAAGGTGGGTTTGGGCGGGTCTGGCGAAAAATACGTGCTGGTGCTCACCGGCGAGGACCCGCAAGCCCTGCAAACCGCTGCCATGGCGGTGGAGCGCGATTTGCGCACCATTTCAGGTTTGGGCTCGATTGCATCGACGGCCAGCCTGGTACGCCCCGAGATCGCCGTGCGGCCCGACTTTGCCAAGGCTGCCGACCTGGGTGTGACGAGCGCAGCCATCAGCGACACCTTGCGCGTGGCCACCCTGGGCGACTACGATCAGGCGCTGCCCAAACTCAATTTGTCCGAGCGCCAAGTGCCCATCGTGGTCAAGCTGGGCCACGAATCCAGGCATGACCTGGCCACACTTGAGCGCCTGATGGTGCCCGGCAGCCGAGGCCCTGTCATGCTGGGCCAGGTCGCCAGCATCGAGGTGGCTGGCGGCCCGGCCGTGATCGACCGCTACGACCGCCAGCGCAACATCAACTTTGAGATTGAGTTGTCGGGCATGCCGCTGGGCGATGTGACGCAGGCAGTGCAAAAGCTGCCCGCCTTGCAAAGCCTGCCGCCGGGCGTGAAGGTGGTGGAGGTGGGTGACGCCGAAGTCATGGGCGAACTGTTCGCCAGTTTTGGCCTGGCCATGACGATCGGTGTGTTGTGCATCTATATCGTGCTGGTCTTGCTGTTCAAGGGTTTCTTGCATCCGATCACCATCTTGGCGGCGCTGCCGCTGTCGTTGGGTGGCGCGTTTGTCGGTCTCTTGATCGCGGGCAAGAGCTTTTCGATGCCCTCGCTGATTGGTCTCATCATGCTCATGGGCATCGCCACCAAAAACTCGATCTTGTTGGTGGAGTACGCGATTGAAGCGCGGCGCGGAAAACCTGCTGAGGGGGACCGCCCTGCTGTGCCTGCCATGAACCGATGGGACGCCATGTTGGACGCTTGCCACAAAAGGGCGCGCCCGATTGTCATGACCACCATCGCCATGGGCGCGGGTATGCTGCCCATTGCAGTGGGCTGGGGCGCGGCCGATGCGAGCTTTCGCTCGCCCATGGCGATTGCTGTGATCGGTGGCTTGCTCACCAGCACCGTGCTCAGTTTGCTGGTGATCCCGGTGGTGTTCACCTACCTGGATGATTTGGGCCAATGGTCTGGCCGGATGTTTCGAAGATTCACACAAACAAGGAGCAAAGCATGAGCAACAAAGTGGCCATGGTAATCGGTGGCGGCAGCGGCATCGGTGCAGCTGCGGCGCGCAAGCTGGCACAGGATGGTTTTCAAGTGGCGGTGCTGTCGTCGTCCGGCAAGGGTGAGGCGCTGGGGCGCGATTTGGGGGGCATTGGTTTGACTGGCTCTAACCAATCGCCCGAAGACTTGCAAACCTTGGCCGATCAAGCCATGGCCCGTTGGGGCCGCATCGATGTGTTGGTCAACAGTGCTGGCCACGGCCCCAAAGGCCCCGTGCTGGAGTTGACCGATGCGCAGTGGCATTTGGGCATGGACATGTACTTTTTGAATGTGGTGCGGGCTGTTCGGGTGGTGACCCCCATCATGGTTCAGCAAAAGACGGGGGCCATCGTCAACATCTCCAGCGCATGGGTGGACGAGCCCAGTTCGATGTTTCCGACCTCGGCCGTGGCCCGTGCGGGCTTGGCCGCATTCACCAAACTGTTTGCCGACGAGCATGCCGTGCACAACGTGCGCATGAACAATGTCTTGCCTGGTTGGATCGACAGCCTGCCCGCCAAAGAAGAGCGTCGTGAGAGCGTGCCCATGCAGCGTTATGGCACGAGCGAAGAAGTGGCAGCCACCATTGCCTTTTTGGTGTCTGAGGGCGCGGCCTACATCACGGGCCAAAGTCTTCGCATCGACGGTGGTCTGATGCGTTCCCTTTGAGCTTGGCCTAGGCGCCAGGCATCAAGGGTTACAAAAGTCGCAGCGGCTTGGGTCAGCCCAGGCGGCTGAAGACAAGGGGCGTTGCTCTTCGTGTTGGCAAGTCTTGCAGTGCCACACCTGTGCAATCGGCAGCCGCGTTTTTTGGCCGCAGGCGCTGCATGGCAAACCCGCTATTCGAGATTGAATCCAGAAGCCAGGGCTTTGGCATTGTGGACATTGAGACTGCAGCTTGCTGATCAAATCGTCGCAAGCCTTGCGGATGAGTTCCTGCCTTGTGGGGTTACAAAACGCGCGCAAGTCGTTTTCGACAAACACCATGCCATTGGCCGACTGGGCTTGAAGCTCTGCAAATGTCCGAACGAGTGTTTGTTCGTCATGGATGTTTTTGACGATCTGCAAATGGTCCTCGTGTTCTGGGCGCATCACCAACTGGTGCTCTGGAAACTTGGCGTCTTGGGCAAAGCGCCTCAACGCTTCCAAGCTGGTGACGGTTCTGTGCAGGCTTTGAGCAGGGCCTTGAGCAATGCCGGTCACCTCGAGTTGGTGTGCGGGGTCGACCCATAAAAGAAGTTCAGTGTTCCATGGCATGAAGCCGCCAAATGGATCCGTGCCGAAAGTGCCTTCGCTGGCCAAGCCGACTGGTGCGCTGGTCAGGGCCATTCCGATCTCGGCTTTGCGGCGTGCTGCATCCAGTTGGGAGCCTGGCCGGGCGATTTCGCGGGTGAAGGTGCCCAACTGGTCGGTGTCATAGGCGTCGGTGTGAACCAGTTCACAGCCCAACGCCAACTCTAGGGGGGCTTTGACCAAATCTTGTTTGCCGTGTTGCGTGAGAAACGCAACGCGGCGAGCCAGATAAGGGCTCTCTTTCAATCTGCTCATGCCAACCTTACATCAGAACCCCTTGGGCTACAGCCACATAAATGGGGATTCCGAACACAATGTTCAGGGGAAAGGTGATGCCCAGACTCAAACCGAAATAAAGGGAAGGGTTGGCCTCGGGCAGTGCGTACCGCAGCACCGCTGGAACCGCAATGTAAGACGCACTGGCCGCCAAGACCATGAGCAGGGCACCATCACCAGCCGATAAATTTAGCAGAAATGCCAGGCCCAAAGCCATTGTGGCGTGCACGATGGGGCCCACAATGGCGTAGGCCACCAACACAGGCGACTTGCCTTTGACCTGCGGCAGGTTGCGGGCCGCCATCAAGCCCATGTCGAGCAAGAAGAAAGCCAGCATGCCCTTGAACAAGTCGACCGAGAAGGGTTGCATGGCGGATTTGCCTGCGTCGCCAGTGATCATGCCAATCGCCATCGCGCCCAGCAGCAGCAATTGCGCGCCGTCGGTGAAGGACTCGTGAAGGATTTTGCCGACCGAGACACCGGTTTTGGGTGCGGGTGCGCTGTCGGCTGAGGGCACTGAGCCCTTGGCCGCTTTTTGTCGCAACGAGTTGGCAAACACCACGGCCAAGATGATGGCGGGTGACTCCATCAAGGCCATCGCCGCAGCCATGTGGCCGCCATAGGCAATGTCTTGATTTTCCAAGAATTGAACAGCGGTGACAAAAGTGACCGCACTGACCGACCCATAGGTGGCGGCGACCGCAGCGGCATCAAAACCAGACACAAAGCGGCGCAAGATGGCGTAGCCGATCAAGGGGATGACGATGGCCAGCCCGACGGCGGCGGCCAGACTGATGCCCACATTGGCGGTCAAGCCTGACTGTGAAAGTGCAAAGCCGCCTTTGAGGCCCAAAGCCATCAACAGGTAGAGCGACAAGAAGCGGGAAATGGCGGGGGGGATTTCAAGATTCGATTTGACGGTGCCAGCCAGCACGCCAAAGATGAAAAAGAGAATCGCAGGATCGATCAGGTTTTGCATTGGTTATTCCTTGGCACGATCTTAAAAACTTGTAGGCGTCTTGTAAAATCGATTCTTATAAGCTCAGCTATAGGTAAAAGTCTATGAATGTCACGTTTCGTCAATTGCGTTTGTTCTTGGCCTTGGCCGAAACGGGCAGTGTGAGTGCGGCGGCTAAGGTGATGCATGTGACCCAACCCACCGCCTCGATGCAGCTCAAGGAGATGAGCTTGTCGGTGGGCCTGGCGCTTTACGAGGTGATTGGTAAAAAGATTTACCTCACAGAGGTGGGTAAAGAACTGGCGGTCACCGCGCGTGCGGTGGCCCAGACGTGGGACGCTTTTGAGCAAAACGTCGATGCGGCCAAGGGCCTGTCTCGGGGCAAGTTGCGGGTGGCGGTGGTGAGCACGGCCAAGTACTTCATGCCGCATTTGATTGGCAGTTTTTGCACCAAACATCCGGCCATCGACGTGTCTCTTGAAATTTTGAACCGCGATGGCGTGGTGCACCGATTGCGTGAAAACCTCGATGACCTGTACATCATGTCCATGCCTCCCAAAGACATGGATTTGGGCGACGAGGCTTTCATGCCGAACCCGATTGTGCTCATCGCACCCAACGCCGACCCTTTGGCCAAACGCACACAGGTGGGTCTGTATGAGTTAACGCAGCGCCGTTTCATCGTGCGCGAAAAGGGCTCAGGCACCCGCATGGCCGCCGATCAGTTTTTCCGTAAGATGAAGTTCCGCCCCGACATCCGATTGGAGTTGGGCAGCAACGAAGCGGTCAAGGAGTCGGTGGCCGGAGGCTTGGGCTTGGGCGTGGTGTCACGCCATGCTTTGCACGGGCACAAAAAAGAAAACGGTGTGAGTGTGATTGACATCGAAGGCTTTCCGGTGTCGTCGGCTTGGCACATCGTGTACCCGGCGAGTAAAAAGTTATCGCCTTTGGCGCTGGCTTTCAAAAAGCACATGATCCAGGAAGTGGGCCGCCGCAAATGGCCTCAGGCGTGATTTGAGCTTTATGGGTCTGAGCGGCCCCTTGGCTCAGGGGGTCGTGAACACCGTCAACACCCCGGTGTAGCCGTACAGCTGGTTGCGGGCGATTTCGCCTGCAGCGAAAAAGCCCACCAAGGGCACATCGCCCAAAGCGTGGCGAATGATTTGTAACTCGGCGCTTGGCCCCCCAAAATGCGGGCCGCCGCGCCCGGTACAGCTCACATACACCGCCCCGGCGATGCGTGAACCCGAAGTGGGCAGTGTGGGCAAGGGGTTGTCGCTGAGTGCATGGATGGCTTCGATTGACAGTGTCTCGGGTTCTAATTCTTCGCGGATTTCGGCGCACACACGCACCAAGTCGGCCCGTGCGGCCTGCACATCGCGGCGGCAAAAGGTGAGCAGCATGCCGGGTTCCAGGTTTTCTGCAACAGCCACACCTTGGCGCAAAGGGTCCAGCCCAATGATGTGCCGTACACGCACATCGTTGCCCAAATGGCCGGTTCGGCCCACGCCAGAATGCCCGGCCGCGCTCAAGCCCACCAAAGTGGAGCGCACCACGGCAATGGCTTTTTGGGGCTCGCTCAGGCTGATGCCCAAGTCGGCCAGCATCACATCGAGTGCAGGTTGGCCCGCCAGTTGCAGCGCCACATGCCCTTCGGATTGGGTGATTTCCCGCTCAGGGGAAACCGGCTGACAGCCCTGCGTGACGCGAGAGATCAAAGAGACATCTCGCGAAAAAGCGACGCCGCTCAAGCCGCCTTCGAGCACGCCGCCGTTGACTTCTGATCCGCCGGCATCTTCGGCACGCACGGCGAACTGCATGTTGCGCGTGCGGCTGGCACTGAGGCCGCCAAACAAATAGCCTTGCTGCGTGCGGCCCGCCATTTCTGTGATCAGCTCGGCCAGGTCGGGGGTGTTCGGATCTGCGTGCACCAGTGCCGCATCGGCCCATGCCGCAGGCAGAGGCGACACGCCAGAAAACACCCGGTATTGCTCGGGCGTCAGGTCGCACAGCATGAGTGCCATGGCGGGTTCGTCAAAGTATTCGGCGTTGTTGACCGCCACACCGATGCCCACCGTGCCCGCCCAGTCGGGCACACCGGGCAAGGCCTGCCGCAAATGGTCCAGCAGCGCCTGCGCGTGCGGCGCGTAATGGTCGGTGATGTACAACAGGCCCAAGCGAGGCTGAGTGGCGTAGTCGGGCAGCGCCATTTGGGCTTGTAATTGAGCCAATACCAAGCCCGTAGCCATGCGCCACTGTGGGTGCGTGGCGTGGCCACAGGGAAACAACTTCATAGGCAATTCATTTCAGAGCGGTTTTGCGCGCAGCCCGAGTGGCTGGCTTGGCCGCTGATTTTTTGACCGAGACGGGCCTGACCGATTTGGCAGTCACAGCTGGTTTGGCAGGTTTCGCAGACGAGGGCTTGGCGCCTTGCCCCCGAGCGGTGGCCGAAGACGCACCGGGCTTGCGGGGCGCTTTGGCCGTGGCGTTTTTGGCGCGCATGCCGGCCTTCATGGCTTCGCCCGCTACGTCTTTCAAAGCGGCGGCGGCAATACCCTGAAACTGCTGTGTCAACGCGCCCCACCATTGCATCGGGTCCACGGCAGGCTCACTCGCAGAGGCAGTGGTCTTGGCTTCGCTGGCCGGGCTTGCCTCTTCCTTGGGGGCTTCGCTTGGCGCGGACTGTGGGGGGACCGCTTGAGACTCAGGCTTGGGGCTGAACAGCGAAGACTTGGCTGCGCTGGCGGTGCCTGAGGGTGCGGCCTGTGCGGGCTCACTGACCGGGGGCTTGGCCGTGAACGCTTTGGCCAAATCGGCCATGTTGACGTTCATGCTTTGCAGGGTGGTCAAGGTCATCTTTTGCACTTCCATCGCTTGGATGGTGGCTTTCAGCGCCGTGGTGTTTTGTTCCAACCAAAACAACACCGACTTCAATTCTTGGATGCGCTTGTCGATGTCTTCGATGCTGAGCGTGGGGGCGACCCAACTGGCCATGCCTGGCATGCCGCCAGCTGCAGAGGGTTGGGCAGCCGATGCGGTTTTGGACAGGTTTTGTAAAAAGTCAAAGCCCGGCACAAATTGGCCAAAGCCGAAGGCAGAAGGCTCGCTCATGGCAGATCCTTAAAAAGTGATCTGCAAAGCTTACCCGAAGACGCTTTCAAAACGGACTGACCCGCGTCCAAAGGCGTGGCTGTTTTGGAATCACCCTTCCACAAACACCCGTGCTTTGCGCGGTGTCAGCACCAGCGTCTCGCCTTCTTTGAAGTTTTGCTGGCGGAATTGCGAGGCCGACAACTGCGCCTCAATGACCGCATCTTTGCCGAACATGCCAGCTTCGACGGGTTCGAGTTCAAGGCGTGCCACGGGTCCGACCACGATGGCGCGGGTCAGCTTGGCCACGATGCCGGTGTGGGCGGTGCCCGGCGTGAAACGCGTGACATCCAGGTCGTGCGGGCGCACATAGGCAAAGGCCTTGGCGTCTTGCACTTGGCCGTGTTCCGGACTTGCCAGGCGGATGGCATGCTGGTCAGCGCCTATCAGCATCTCGCCTTCGTGGGCGCGGCCATGGAACAGGTTCACATCGCCCAAAAAGCCATACACAAAGGGGCTGGCTGGGTGGTCCCACACCTGCTGGGGCGAGCCGATTTGCTCGATGTTGCCCTTGTTCATCAGCACCACGCGGTCCGCCACTTCCAGCGCTTCTTCTTGGTCGTGGGTCACAAAGATGCTGGTCACGTGCAACTCGTCGTGCAGACGGCGCAACCAGCGGCGCAGCTCTTTTCGCACCTTGGCATCCAGTGCGCCAAACGGTTCGTCGAGCAGCAGCACCTTGGGCTCTACCGCCAGCGCACGCGCCAATGCAATGCGTTGGCGCTGACCGCCGGACAACTGTGAGGGGTAACGGTCAGCCAACCAGTCGAGTTGCACCAAGCTCAAAAGTTCATGCACTTTACGCTTGATTTCGGATTCGCTGGGGCGCTGGTGGCGCGGCTTGACGCGCAGGCCAAAGGCCACATTTTCGAACACCGTCATGTGGCGGAAAAGCGCGTAGTGCTGGAACACAAAGCCTACTTGGCGCTCGCGCACATGCACATGGGTGGTGTCCTCGCCACTGAATGCGATGGTGCCTTGGTCGGCCGTCTCTAGCCCCGCGATGATGCGTAGCAGGGTGGTCTTTCCGCAGCCAGACGGCCCCAGCAAGGCGACGAGTTCGCCCGACTCGATGTCGAGGCTGACGTTGTTCAGTGCCGTGAAGTCACCAAACTGTTTGTCGATGTTGCGAATTTCGATGCTCATGGTTCAAACCGTTGTCAAAGAGGTGTTTCAGGGTGTAGGCCGCTCAGGCGGCGTGTTGGCCGAAGCGCTCAGCTCTTTTTCATGCCGCCATTCGATGAAGGACTTGACGGCCAAGGTGACCAAGGCCAGCAAGGCCAGCAGCGATGCCACCGCAAACGCGGCCACTGACTGGTATTCGTTGTAAAGGATCTCGACGTGCAGCGGCATGGTGTTGGTCTGCCCTCGGATGTGCCCCGACACCACCGACACCGCGCCAAACTCGCCCATGGCCCGCGCATTGCACAAGATGACGCCGTACAGCAAGCCCCATTTGATGTTGGGCAGCGTCACGCGCCAAAAGGTTTGCCAACCGGTCGCGCCTAGCACGATGGCCGCTTGTTCTTCGTCGTTGCCCTGGGCTTGCATGAGCGGAATCAACTCGCGGGCAATGAAGGGGAAGGTGACAAACACCGTGGCCAAAATGATGCCGGGCACCGCGAACACGATCTTGATGTCGTTGGCTTGCAGCCAAGGGCCAAACCAGCCTTGCGCCCCGAACATCAGCACATACACCAAGCCCGCCACCACGGGCGAGACTGAAAACGGCAGGTCTACCAATGTGGTCAAGAGCGATTTGCCCCAGAACTCGTATTTGGCGATAGCCCAAGCCGCAGCCACGCCAAACACCAAGTTCAGAGGCACAGCCACTGCAGCCGTGATCAAGGTCAATCGGATCGCAGACCATGTATCGGGTTCTTTCAGTGCTTCGAGGTAAGCGCCCAGTCCTTTGCGCAAAGCTTCGGTGAACACCGCAGCCAGCGGCAAGACCAAAAACAAAAACATGAAGCACAGGGCCAGGCCAATCAGGCCGCGGCGAATCCAACGGGCCTCGGTGGTGCCGGCTTGGACTTTGTTGGCGGGGGGTGAAGTCAGTGAGTTCAGTGTGGTGCTCATGATGCAGCTCCCGAGCGGCGGCGTTGCCAGGTTTGCAAGCCGTTGATGACCAGCAGCAAGATGAACGACACCACCAGCATCACCAGGGCCACGGCGGTGGCGCCTGCGTAGTCGTACTGCTCTAACTTGCCGATGATGATGAGCGGCGTGATCTCGGACACCATGGGCATGTTGCCCGCAATGAAGATGACCGAGCCGTATTCGCCGATGGCGCGTGCAAATGCCATGGCAAAGCCCGTCAGCAACGCGGGTGCAATGGTCGGGAAAATGACCCGGCTGAAGGTTTGCCAGCGCGTCGCACCCAGGCAGGTGGCGGCTTCTTCCAGTTCTTTTTCGGCGTCTTCGAGCACCGGCTGCACCGTGCGCACCACAAAGGGCAGACCGATGAAGATGAGCGCGATCACCACGCCATTGGGGTTGAAGGCCAGCTCAATGCCCAGCGGCTCCAGGTATTGGCCCACCCAACCATTGCCCGCCAGCAGCGCGGTGAGCGAGATGCCTGCCACCGCAGTGGGCAGTGCAAAGGGCAAATCCACCAGTGCGTCCACAACTTTTTTGCCAAAAAAGTCATAGCGCACCAACACCCATGCGATCAGGAGGCCAAAGAAGACGTTCACCAGCGCTGCAATGAACGATGCCCCAAAGGTCAATCGATACGAAGCCATGACGCGGGGCCCCGTGACAGCGGCCCAAAACTGTTCCCAGGTGAGGGTGAAGGTTTTGAAGACCAGCGCCGACAAGGGTATCAGCACGATCAGGCTCAAGTAAAAAATGGTGAAACCCAGGGTCAGGTTGAACCCGGGCAACACCCTGGCTGGCGACCGCCTTTTGGCGGTCGCCGCAATGGGCAAAGCAGACATGGGGAAAACTTATTTGACGGTGTAAATTTTGTCGAACAAACCGCCGTCGTTGAAGTGCACGCGCTGTGCATCGGCGAAGGAGCCAAACACCTCGTTCACGGTGAACAATTGCAAAGGCTTGAAGGTGTTGGCGTGCTTTTTCAGCACCGCAGCGTTGCGTGGACGCAAGGCGTGCTTGGCGGCGATTTCTTGGGCTTCTTCGGAATACAGGTAATCCAAATAGGCTTTGGCCAGCTCGCCCGTCCCTTTTTTGGCCACGGTGCGCTCGACAACCGCCACTGGGTTTTCAGCGACGATGCTGATGGATGGGTGGATGGCGTCGACTTTGCCTGTGCCAAATTCGCGGTCTACCGAGATGACCTCGGACTCAAAAGTGATCAGCACATCGCCGATGTTGCGCTGCAAAAAGATGGTGGTCGCATCGCGTCCGCCTTTGGCCAGAACCGGCACGTTTTTGTAGAGCTTGCTCACAAATTCCGAAGCTTCGGTGTCCGAGCCGCCTTTCTTTTTGACATAGCCCCAAGCAGCCATGTAAGCCATGCGGCCGTTGCCGCCGGTCTTGGGGTTGACCATGATCACCTTGATGCCGGGCTTGACCAAGTCGTCCCAGTCTTTGATGCCCTTGGGGTTGCCATTGCGCGTGAGGAACAGCATGGTCGAGGTGGTGGGCGAAGCGTTGTGCGCAAAGCGCTTGTTCCAGTCTTTGGCCACCACACCGGTGCCGGCCAAAAAGTCCACGTCGGTGGTGGTGTTCATGGTCACCACATCGGCGTCCAGCCCGTCGTTGACGGCACGCGCCTGGGCGCTGGAGCCGCCGTGGGCTTGGTCAATCTTCACGTCCTTGCCGGTGGTCTTCTTGTAATGCGCCACAAACGCGGCGTTGTAGTCCTTGTAGAACTCGCGGGCCACGTCGTACGAGGCGTTGAGCAAGGTTTGCGCGCTGGCCGACAGGCTTGATAAGGCTAGGGTGGCGGCCAAAGCGATGTGTGTGAGTTTTTTCATGGTGATTGGGTCCGAGCAATGGAGGTTTTGGGACCTTGGGGTCGATCACCTTGACCGACCAGTACCCCTTCATGACTGCGATTGTGGGATCGGACCGTTAAATCTCAAACGAATCATTTGTTGTTTGCTTATGTGAATAAGCGGCTAAGGAGCTTTTCACTTGCGGGTGTAAATTTGGTCAAACTTGCCGCCATCAACAAAGTGCATCTGGCTGGCTTTGTCCCAACCGCCAAAGGCCTCTTCAATCGTGAACAGGTTCAGCTTGGGCAGCTGTTTGGCGTACTTGGCCTGGGCTTTGGCCGATCGGGGTCTGTAGAAGTGCTTGCCAATCAGGTCCTGCGCTTCTTCGGTGTAGAGGTATTCCAGGTAGGCCTGGGCCACCGCCCGGGTCCCTTTTTTGTCCACGTTTTTGTCGATCAAGGCCACAGCGGGTTCGGCCAGGATGGAGATCGAGGGGTAGACAAAATCCACCTTGTTGCCGAATTCCTTCTCCAGCAAATAGGCTTCGTTTTCCCAGCTCAGGAACACATCGCCCTGGTTGCGCTGGGCAAAGGTCACCGACGCGCCCCGGGCACCTGTGTCCAGCACCGGCACGTTTTGGTAGAGTTTTTTCACAAACTCTTGTGCCTTGTCATCACCACCGTATTTGCGCTTGGCAAACTCCCACGCGGCCAGATAGTTCCATCGTGCGCCGCCCGAGGTTTTGGGGTTGGGCGTGATGACCTTCACATCCGGGCGCACCAGATCGTCCCAGTCCTTGATGTTTTTGGGGTTGCCTTGCCGCACCACCAGCACGATGGTCGAGGTGTAAGGCGTGCTGTTGTGCGGCAGGCGTTTTTGCCAGTCTTTGGGAATCAGGTTGCCGTTGGTGTGCAGGGCGTCGGTGTCACCGGCCAGGGCCAGCGTGGCCACATCGGCGTCCAGTCCATCGATGATGGAGCGGGCCTGCTTGCCCGAGCCGCCGTGTGACTGCTTAATGGTCACGTCCTGACCGGTGCGGGCTTTCCAGTGCCTGGCAAAAGCCTGGTTGAACTCGGTGTACAGCTCACGGGTCGGGTCATACGACACGTTGAGAAGGCTGACGGGGGTCTGGGCTTGCGCGGTCAGACCCGACCAGGTCAAGGCCAGCAGCGCTGCGAACTTCAGAAATTGGCGTTTGGTTTTCATTTGAATCACTCCAAAAAAACACACATCAAAAAGCTGATGGGATGAATTTTGGAAGTGGCTTGCTCAAACTCAAACGACTGTTTTTCTATTTCCTAATCTCTATCGAATCTATTCAGCGCTGCTGATGTGTCATGAGCATCAAGATGAGAGACATCAAGCCGGTGACAACCACCGTTTCAGCGCGGCTGCGCTGGGAGGGCCAATCACGCGTTGAGTCTGGCCCTTGGCGTCCAGCAGCACCACATAGGGCGTCACATTGGGCCAGCTGGGATCGATGGCCTGCCGGATGGCGGGCTCAAACCCGTCAAACGCGTACATGCGGGTCATGCCCTCAAAGTGCGCGGCGTGACGCCAGGCTTGTGCGCCCGTCACATCCATCACCACCGCATGGAGCTCGGGTTTGGTTTTGCGGTTTTTCACGGCCTGGTGCACTGCTGTAAATGCCGCTGGGCAAGTGCTGCAATATGAGGTGGTGAACACATAAGCGGCCGGGCGCGGCCCGTGTTGCAACAGATGTGCCCAGGTTTTTTCGTCAAAAGGCAGGACCGTGCCAGCCGCCTGCGTCCGGCTTGAATGGTTGTGCGCTCCGGCATGCGGGTGTGCTTGCGCCAGCCCCGGTGGGGCTTTAAGGCCAAGTGCCAGTGCGCCGATCGCCAGGACTGCGCTCAAGCGGCCAGTGGATTTAAAAATGGAGTTCATGGACTTGTATCTCCTGGGTGTTGCGCCAGACCACCACCATCCGTTCACCGTATTGGGCAAGACGTGGGTGGTCGTTGTGGCCCGTGGTTTGGGCCAGAGTTTTGAGCGTGAAGTTTTGCCCGCCGTCTTGCGACAGCCACGCTTTGAGTGTTGTGGCGGTCCCTTCGCTGCTGCGCCAGATCACGGCTACTTTGGCGCCATGGGCCATCACGTCGGCATGTTCGGCACGCGGGTCGGGCAAGACCCTTTCGGTTTTGCGCAGCGGCTCACCTTGGGCATTCAGCCGTGCGTAGCGCACGGCCGCTTGGTCTTGTCCATTGACTTTGCGAATGCCAAACCAAACGGTGTGAAAACCGTTGGCGCCGGCATGGGCATCGGCAGCCAAGCCTGGTCCGTGGTGCGGGCAGGCGTTGATTTGCCAGCCATCAAAAGTGCTGCGTGTGATGCGGTTGGACGCAGCGCTGACGCTGGCAAACGCATGGTCGCGCGTATTGCCGTCAAACACGTGTCGCCAAGTGGCTTTCAGTTCACCTTGGGCGTTACGGGCCAGCCCGATGCGGCAACATTCGCAAGAGTGATCGGCCACTTTGGTGTCGCGGCCAAATCTGGCACCGCCATCCGTGGAGGCGTTGCGGTAGATGGCGGCCCCAACGTAGGGTTGTGCAGCGCCTTTGGGTGCTTGATCGCGCTTGTCGATCCACAGGGTGTGTAAAACACCTTGGCCATCGAAGGCAATGGCATCAAAGCGGTGCGTGATTTCCTGCCGGTCTTGGTGCACCGTGAAGGGTTCACCAAAGCTGACACCGCCATCGCTGCTGCGCAGCATGCGCACAAAGCCGGTGAAGCGCTTGGCCAGCGGCATGGTGTAACTGATCACCACCCAGCCGTTCGGACCAAAAGCAATTTTGGGGCGGCTTTCGCCATCGGCGGCGACCGGGTCTTGGCCGGTGTTCAAGATGCGCGGTTCGCTCCATTGCACAGGACCGCCCAAAGCAGGACGATCTAATGACGTTGTCTGCACAAAGAGCTGCGCCTGTGCATTGATCCCCACCACCCACAAGCGACCATCGGGCGCAATGGCCGCGCCCGTGGCCAGCTGGGGGCGCTGGTGGCGGGCATGACCCGCCGATGCGCTGGCGTCTTGCGCCATGGCCTGTGGCATCGATGCAATGCACCAGATCGTCAGGGCGCAGAGCCAAAGCTGCCAATGAATGGACCCACGATGAAGGGGCCAACGAAAGTGTGTCCATTGCTTCATCGGCCACCCCACGACTTGTTCAAGCCCACCATGATGCTGCGCGGCGCACCTGCGGCATAGGTGTTCTGGGTGTCGGGGTTGTAGGCGCCCCTGCCCGGGATGAACCGGCTGGCCGCATTGTCCGAATAGTTTTTGTCGGTCAAGTTACGTACCTGGCCCCAGACTTCCCAGCCGCCCTGCAGCTTGTGGCTCATCGTCAGGTTGAGCAAGGTGTGGCCTGCGTAGCGCACCGTGTTGGCGTTGTTCATCCAGGAGCTGCCTTGTTTCACCACGTTCAATGCCAGTCGAGATGTTGGCGTGAAATTCCAAGCCACTTGGGCGTTGAGGGTGTGGTTCGGGGCCTGGGGCATGCCCTTGCCCGAATAGTCTTCGATGGCACCCGCGGCATCGCTCAGGCGGTAATCCACATACGTGTGCTCTGCCCAAGTCGATCCCATGCGCCAGTCCCATGAGCGCAGTTGTTGGTTCAGGCTCAATTCAAAACCACGGCTGCGGGTGTCACCCGCATTTTTGTTAAAGCTGTTGCCCACCTCTGGCGTGTAAGACACGATGGTGTCCTTGCCACTGAGTTGGTACAGCGCCGAGTCGATGCGAACGCCGGAGCCCAAGACAGCACGCCAGCCGAGTTCAATGTTGTCGTAAGTGGCGGGCTTCAATTCAGGAATGGCGGTGCGGCCATAGAGCTGGCTGACTTCCGGTGGTGTAAAGCCCAGGCTCAGGTTGCTGTAAAGACTGCTGCTGGCGCTCAGGGCATAGGTGGCGCCCAGTTTGGGGCTGAATTGGCCGAAGTTTCGCACCTCATTGGGTGCTCCAAAGTTGGCACCGGGCGTCAGGTTGTTTTTGAAATCGTAGCGAATGCTGTCGTATCGCCCGCCTGCAACCACCCGAATTTTCTCGCTCGGGCTGAATTCCAGCTGCGCAAATGCGGCATCGTTGGCGATGCCCACACCGTAGTTGCGTACGCCATTGGGGTTGTTGACACTGTTGAGGCTATAACCCGTGTAACGCCCTGTGGGCACATCGCGCACGATGGCCAGGTTGTCAGAGACAAAGTCATTCTGACTGCGGTCGATGTAAACACCTGTCACCAGCCGTGCCCGCAGGCTGTCCAGTTTCTGCGTGTGTTTGATGTCCACGCCCAGCGATTGGACGTGGTTGTTGTTGATCGTACCTCTGCAGCTGGCCCCTTGACATCCGGTGATGGTGTAGTTGGGTAGCTGGGCGTGGTCGTTGTTGCGGGCAAACAGCGTGACGGTGGTCAGGCCGCCACGGGTGGTTTCGCCTTCCCAGGCCACGTTGGCGCGTGTGGTCTTGTCCTTGCGCCAGGTGAAGGTGTTGATGCTCTTGCCGGGGTGGGTGCGAAAGTCGTTTTCAAACAAACTGCCAGGGGTGTCGGAGTCCAGGTTCGTGTGTACCAAGGAAGCCCGCATCCATGAAGTGGCGCTCAGGTTGTAGTCGCCGCGCAAAGAGAAAGAGTCTTTGGTGCCACCACTGTGTTGCTGCCAATTGAGGCTGTCACGCTGAGAGCTGTAATGCGAAAACCGCAGACCCAGATCACCCCAGGTGTTGCTGGCACCCGAATCGATCCGGGTGAAGCCGTCGGTGTTGTCATGGCGAATGCCCATGTAGCCCGTTGGGGTGAGAGATGAACGCTGGGTCAGAAAGTTGACCGCGCCCCCCACCGCATTGCTGCCATACAGAGAAGATGCGGCGCCTTTGACCACTTCGACGCCACTGGCGCCGTTGGTGTTGATGGTGTTGAGCGCGTTGTGGTTGAACACGCCCAAAGGCCGAATTGGGATGCCGTCTTCCAGGTACTGGTAAACCGACTGGGTGCTGATGGGTTGACGAATGCCCATGCTGTGTTGTTCGTTGCCCAGGTCGTTCCAGAACACGCCTGGAATGCGGTTGATGATCTCGCCCATGGTTTTGGGCTTATCCGCATCCCATTCGGCACGACTGACAGAGCCGATGGACACAGGGGTTTCAGACAGTTTGGTTTCTGAACGGGAGCCCGACACCACGATGGTGTCCAGCGCTTTGGTGGTTTGGGCCACTGCATGGCTGTTCAGGCTGGCGAACAGGCCAAGCATGGCCAAAGACAAAGGAGAAAGTGCAAGGGAAATTTTCATGACAAGTTTTCAATCGATCGGACCCCATCAGCCGTTCAGGCCAAAGGCATTGACACGTACCGAGCACCAAACGGTGTTCAACACGTTGTGGAATGGATCAATTCAAAACAGGTGGCCCGCGAGAGGGCAAAGGCGGGGCCGTGCTTGCGATCAGCACAGCCTCTGACAGACGCTGAACAATGAGCGCGAGTGCATTGGGCACATGGGCCAGATCGGCCAACGTGGGCGGCGGTAAGGCGGGCGTGGCGTGAGCGCACAGCGGGCAGTCCATGCTGCTGCGCACTTGGGTTTCACTCTCCTCGCCCTGCACCACCAATTTCATGATGCCCATGCTGGAGCAAACCACTTCCATGGTTTTGGGCTGCAGCGTTGAAGCCAAAACCGAGACGCCCACAAACAGCACGTACCAGGCCAGCACAAGGCGGGCCAGGCGGTGCAGTGGGGCAGAAGTCCAAGTCATGGGCTGATCAAGAGGGTATCAAGCAGTGAATGGGCAATCAGTGCTTGTGCTTGTGGCCTTCGCCGTGCTTCATGGTCGGTGCGGCGGCGCTGCGAGCGGGCACTTTCAGCTCCACCGACTGGCGTTTGCCATCCTTGCCTTCGACCACCAGGGTCACGGGCACGGTGTCACCGTCTTTCACTTGGCCCTTCAGGTCCATCAGCATGACGTGGTAACCGCCCGGCTTGAGGTCGACGGCTTTGCCTGCTGGCAAATCCAAGTTGGGCACAGCACGCATGCGCATCACGCCGCCGTCCATGGCCATTTCATGCACTTCGACCACACCCGCCACAGGCGATTGGGCCGAGACCAGTTTGGCGTCTTGCGCCGATTGCAGCTGCATGAAGGCGCCAGTGGCCTTTTGCTGGGGCACGGTGGCGCGCACCCAAGCGTCTTTCACGGTCACTTGGGCTTGGGCAGCCAGGGACACGGTCATGGCCAAAACAAGGGCAGACACAGACAAAGCGGAACGGGACATGGATCACTCCTGAAGGCTATCGAACGATGAAGAGAAAGTGCGTACGGCAAACCCCATCAAGCGGGGTGCACAGGCACAGGGGGATGCCGAAACCGACTCAGCCCCGGCGCGTCAGCGCATCAAGGGGCGGTGTTTCAGGCGAAAAAGAAGGGGGGTGCGCGGGCTTGCCAGGGTTGACCCAGCAAACTGGCCAGCCGAGCCGCAAGCAGAGGCTGCAGAACATGGGACAAATGACCCGTTGGCAACTCGGCCAGCACGTCGGCCATTGGGGGCGCAATCAGGGGCAAGCAGGCGGGGCAGTCGAGCGCGGTGTGTGCCCTCGTCCCATCCACATCGTCACCTGCAGCATCCAGCGGCACCAGTTTCACGCCGCCCATGGCGCTGCAAACCAGGTGAACAGCTTCAGGCTTGACCAGCGGCGAAGCCACGGCCGCCCCGACAAACAACGCAAACCACACCAGCACGAAGCGGGTGAGGTGGTGGGCGTTGCGCAGGGGTTGCAGGCTGAACATGGCGCGAATTATGGCACCGAAGGCTCACGCTGTATGGCCGTTGCCGTCAAAAGCACCGGATGGACCTGACAAGCATCTTGGTGACTCTTTGGCCCGGGGCCATGGGCTAATCTTGGGTCTTTGTCACGCAACTGGAGACCCCCATGCTCACACTCTGCGGCTTTGCAGCCAGCAATTACCACAACAAAGTCAAACTGGCCCTGCTTGAAAAAGGCGTGCCTTTTGAAGAAGAGATCGCTTGGGTGGGTGAGACCGATCCCTCGGCCAGCCCCTTGGGCAAAGTGCCGTACTTCAAGATGCCAGAGGGCGCCATGTGCGAGTCGGCCGTGATGCTGGAATACATCGAGCAAAAGTACCCGCAAAACCCCTTGATCCCTGCCGACCCTTTTGCGGCTGCCAAAGTGCGCGAATTGGCCCTGTTTCTGGACTTGCATCTGGAGCTGGTCGCGCGCAACCTGTACCCCGAAGCCTTTTTTGGCGGCAAGGTGAGCGACTCGGTGAAAGAGAAAATTGGTGCGCAACTCGAAAAGAACGTGGCCGCCTTTGCCAAGTTGGTCAAGTTCTCGCCATTCATTGCCGGCGACAGCCTGACCTTGGCCGATTGCGCCGCCGTGACGCACCTGCCCTTGGTTTCGGGCGCCACCAAGTTGGTTTATGGCAAAGACTTTTTGGCCGAGCTGCCTGTGCGCGATTACCTCAAGATGATGGGCGAACGCCCCCACATGCAAAAAGTCAATGCGGACCGCAAAGCCAACATGGAATTGATGATGTCGCGCATGAAAGCCAAAAACTGAGTCTGTGCGCTTGAGCACTTGAAACAAATCAACCCCGTCCCATGGTCGATGCCATGCGGCTATCGGGGTTGACCCACATCAATACCGCGTCACCCCAGGCGCCTAGGATGAAGCCATGACTTCATCCAGTACCCCCAGCCTCTCCTTCCACCGCGAGCGCCTTTTGCACGAGCGTACGCAACTGTTGCAGCGCATCGCCGAGCAGCGCGGCGGCTTGGTCTCGCGCGCTGACATGGCCGCCGACCACTTTGACAACAGCTTCCAGTCGCGCGCCCAGATCCGGACTGAGCGACAAACCGAGTTCGCCATCAACGAACACGAAACCGCCGAACTGGGAGACATCGAAGCCGCAATGGAACGCGTGGATGCGGGCACCTATGGCCAGTGCACCGACTGCGGCGTGACCATTCCACCTGCACGCCTGAGCGCCTACCCCACCGCCAAACGCTGCATCGATTGCCAGACTTTGGCCGAGCAGCGCCGGTGATGTTTTAACCAAGGATTTTCATGAGCACTTTTCACGCGGTGGTCTGGCTGGACCACCAAGAAGCCCATGTGGTCATGTTTGACCGTGAGCACATTCAAGCCCAGCGCATCCCATCGCGCAGCCACCACAAACACCAAGGCAAGGCCGATGACACGGCTGCGTTTTACGCCGAGGTGGCCAAAGCGCTGGCTGGCGCACGCGAAGTGCTGTTGACGGGCCCAGGCTTGGCGCGCAACGAATTCCGAGATTGGTGTGCCCGCCACCATAAAAGCATTGCAGCGGGAGTGGTCGACAGCATCGTCAGCGATCACCCTTCGGACGCACAATTGGTGGCCATGGCCAAGCAGTACTTCAAGAAATTTGACACGATGGCGGCAGACCCCTCTCAGGCCTGAGCGCTTGTTGCAGCCCGGTCCAAGTTGATGCGTGGATTCGGGTTCTTCCGGCTGCCCCTGAGCCTGACGGGCTGATATGCTTTCGGGCATGCACAGCCTTTTTCATTTCGCATTTCATGTCACCGACTTGGACGAAGCCCGTCGCTTTTATGGCGGCGTTCTGGGTTGCCAGGAGGGGCGATCCACATCCACTTGGGTGGATTTTGACTTTTTCACGCACCAAATTTCTTTGCATTTGGGTGAGCCCTTCAAGACCACTTTGACGGGCCATGTGGGCGAGCATTTGGTGCCCATGCCGCACTTTGGTCTGGTTTTGCAAAAAGACGACTGGCAGCATCTGGCCGATCGCTTGCAAGCGGTCCACATGGCCTTTGTGGTGCCGCCGCATTTGCGTTTTGAGGGTCAGCCGGGTGAGCAATGGACCATGTTTTTCATGGACCCGTTTGGCAATCCGATTGAGGTCAAGGGTTTCGCCAACTTGGACACGGTCTACAACACCTGACAGCGCCTCAACTCAACGTGGAGTGACTTCGCGCATGTCAGTTGTCCCCAAAGCTTTGGGATTCAACAAGGGCACATCTTTCTTGGCGCGAGGCCTGCCAATCGGGCTGGACGATTGGCCTCTTTGTGTGGCCGCCATGTCCTCTTCGCTGGGGTATTGGCCCAGCACCCAGTAGTCAAAGACCCGCCGTGCAATGGGCGCAGCAGACGCAGCGCCAAAGCCAGCGTTTTCCACGATCACGGCCACCGCAATCGTCGGAGATTCGGCCGGTGCATAGGCCATGTACAGCGCATGGTCACGTTGGTATTCCGACAACTTGGCTGCGTCGTATCTGTCTTTTTGCCCAATCGTCACCGCTTGCGCCGTGCCGGTTTTACCGGCGCTGGTGTAGCCTGCACCCGCAAACACACGGGCCGAGGTGCCCGAGGTCACCACGCCCACCAAACCTTTGTGCACCACATCCAGGTGCTCGGGTTTGTAGCCCAAATCCCGTGGTGCTTGCGCGCCCACTTGGGCTTGCGCATGGGTCAGGGCGTCTTGCGTGGCGGTGACCACGCGCGGGTGGAACTGCAGGCCCCGGTTGGCCAAAGTGGCCGTTGCCGAGGCCAGTTGCAACATGGTGAAGGTGTTGTAGCCCTGGCCAATGCCCAGTGAGATGGTTTCGCCGCCAAACCATTTCTTTTGCTCTGGTTTCTTGAAGTAATTGCGTTTCCATTCGGTGCTGGGCAAGATGCCGCGCACTTCGCCGGGCAAGTCGATGCCCGTGTGTTGCCCAAACCACAGGGGCTTCATGAAGTCATGGATGGCGTCCACCCCCATGTCGTTGGCCAATGAGTAGTAATAGACGTTGCTCGACGACACGATGGAGCGCACCATGTCCACCGCACCCAAGCCATGGTCACCGTGGCTGCGAAAGGTGTGACCACCGTAGGTCCATGAACCCGAATCCTGGGTGATGGCGCTGGGAGTGCGCTTGCCACTGGCCAAAGCGGCCAGCGCCATGAAGGGTTTGTAGGTGGAGCCCGGCGGGTAGGTTCCGCGCAAGGCGCGGTTGAGCAAGGGCTTGTCGATCGAGCCGTTCAGCATTTGCCAGTTTTCTACGTCAATGCCATCGACGAACCAATTAGGGTCGAAGGTGGGTTTGCTCACAAACGCCAGCACCTCACCGGTCCGTGGGTCCAGCGCGACCAAGGCACCTCGGCGATTGCCGAACAGGTCCTCCGTCATTTTTTGCAACTGGATGTCGATCGACAAGACCACGTTTTGACCCGGCGTCGCGGGCCGGTTGGAGAGGCTGCGAATGGCCCGACCACCGGCAGATGTTTCTACTTGGTTGACGCCCGTGATGCCATGCAATTCACGCTCGTAGCGCTGTTCAACGCCCAGCTTGCCGATGTATTCGGTCCCTCGGTAGTTGCCGATGTCGTCGTTTTCTTCCAGCATCTCTTTGTCGCGCTGGTTGATCCGGCCGATGTAGCCGATCACATGGCTTGCCAACTCGCCATAGGGATATTGCCTGAACAAGCGGGCTTTGATTTCAACCCCAGGAAACCGGTAGCTTTGGGCGCTGAAGCGGGCGACCTCTTCGTCACTCAGACGGTTGCGAATCGGCAAGGAGTCAAAACTCTTGGACTCTTCACGCAGACGCTTGAAACGGCGACGGTCTTTGGGCTGTATTTCCACCAATTCGGCCAACGCGTCCATAGTGGCCTCCAGGTCCTTCACCTTGGAAGGTGTGATCTCCAGCGTATAGGCCGAATAGTTGTTGGCCAGCACAACGCCGTTGCGGTCCAAAATATTGCCACGCGGCGGCACTGTGGGCAAGATGGCCGTGCGGTTGCTTTCAGCTTGCGTCAAGAGGTCATCGTGGCGGATCACCTGCAGGTAAATCAGCCGCGAGGCCAGCAAGACGAAGCACAACAAAATCACCCACTGGACGATGACGACCCGGGTTTGAAAGCGGTCAATCTCGACGCGGGTGTCGCGCAATTCCGCAAGAGAAGGCAGGTGCAGTGACATGCTCAAAGTGGCCGAATGTCATCGCGCTCAAATGCCCGGCGTTGAGGTGCCAACAGCATGGCGCCGATCAAGGGCCAAAGGCCGGCCTGCAAAAATGGCGCCAACAGCATCGACCAGCTGGGCCAAGCGTCATGCACCAACAATCGGGTCAGCCATTCGACCACCGAAGCGGCGATGAACAAAGGCAGAATTTGAAGGGCTTGCTCGCCCAACGGAAACCACAGCATGCGCCTTTGGGTGGCCGTGGCCAAACCGCACAGCACCACGTAAGACAACGCGTTTTGACCGAGCAAGGCGGACTCGTGCACATCGACCATCAGGCCCATGACAAAAGCCAGAACCAAACCGACTTTGCGGGGCTGGTGCACGGTCCAAAACACCATGGCAATCGCCAGTACATCAGGCACCCAGTCTTGGCCCCACAAGCCCAGCAACATGTGCAGCAACAAGGCCAATACCAAACTCAAACCGATGAAGCGCGGGTTGGCAGGCAAAAGCAGCGGGCGTCCAGCCGGCATGATCATGGCGTGCCTCCTGCCGTGTTCGCGCTTTGTGGTGGCTTGCTGGCCGCTTTGCTTTTGCTGGGGGGCGTGGGCGTCTTTTCGGCCACAGGCTTGGCAGGCCAATCTTTGACGGGCAACAGCACCAACAAATGACGTCCGCGCTCAACCGCGGTGGGTTCGGCATGCACGGTGGCAAAAGAGGCATCGACCCGGCGGTCGATTTGAGAGATGCGCCCGACATGCAAGCCCGGTGGGTAAATGCCGTCGATGCCGCTGGTGGTCAGCAGATCGCCCTTTTGCATGTCGGTGCCCGAGGGCACAAACTTCAGCTCTAAGGTGCCGCCAACGCCCATGGGGTTGCCGTTGACAAGGTGCCGGGTGCCTGTGCGTGCGTTGATGACAGGGATGCTTTGCTGGCGGTCGGTGAGCAAGGTGACTTCGCTCACCAAGGGGTACACGCGGGTCACTTGACCTACTACCCCGGCGGCATCGATCACAGCCGAACCTGCTTGGATACCGGCCAGGTTGCCACGGTCTACCACCACGCGGCGTGTGTAAGGGTCTGCTGTGTCGTACAACACTTCAACGGCTTTGGTCGGCCCCGCCACGCTGGAGCGCAGCTCAAGCAGTTGGCGCAGGTCGGCGTTTTCTTGGCTCAGTTGTTCGACTTGTTGAAGCCGCTGGGCTTGGGCAATGGTTCGGGCTTCGTACGACAAAGCGGCATCGCGGGCCGACTCCACACCACCAAGGTAATTCCCCGCCACATCCCACAAACGGGCGGGTTGCAGCGACAGCCATTGCAAAGGTGATAAGGCGATGGCCACGCCCGCCCGCAAGGGTTGTGAAATCTGCAGCCGATGGTCTGCCGCCATCAACATCAGCGACAGCAAACTGAGCAAAACGATTTTGGTGGTGGTGGACAGGCCCTGCCGAAAAATCGGCGGGGCGCTGCGCTCATAAGTATCCAGGGCCATGCGGTGAGTGCTCCGGATGCGGGGCGGCGGACTAACCCGTGTTTATTCGCTGGTGAAGATGCTGCCCAGCTGGTCCATGCGCTCCAGCGCCATGCCGCAACCGCGCGCTACGCAGGTCAGCGGGTCTTCGGCCACCAGCACGGGCAATCCGGTTTCTTCGGCCAGCAGGCGGTCCAGGTCGCGCAGCAAAGCGCCGCCACCGGTCAGCATCATGCCGCGGTCGGCGATGTCGGCGCCCAATTCGGGCGGGGTGTGCTCGAGCGCAGTTTTGACGGCCGAGACGATTTGGTTGAGCGGGTCGGTCAGGGCTTCCAGGATTTCGTTGGAGCTGATGGTGAAGCTGCGAGGAACGCCTTCGGACAGATTGCGGCCTTTGACTTCCATTTCTTTGACTTCGCTGCCTGGAAAGGCCGAGCCGATGTTCTTTTTGATGGCTTCAGCGGTGGGCTCACCGATCAGCATGCCGTAGTTGCGGCGGATGTAGTTGATGATGGCTTCGTCAAACTTGTCGCCGCCCACGCGCACGCTCCCTTTGTAGACCATGCCGCCCAGAGAGATGACGCCGACTTCGGTCGTGCCGCCGCCAATGTCCACCACCATGGAGCCCGAGGCTTCGGAGACGGGCAGACCTGCGCCGATGGCGGCTGCCATCGGTTCTTCGATCAAATACACCTCAGACGCGCCTGCACCCAGCGCCGACTCGCGGATGGCGCGGCGCTCAACCTGGGTGGAACCGCAAGGCACGCAAATGATGATGCGGGGGCTGGGGCGGAAGGTGCTGCGGGGATGCACCATGCGGATGAACTGCTTGAGCATCTGCTCGGTCACCGTGAAGTCGGCGATCACGCCGTCTTTCATGGGGCGGATGGCTTCGATGTTGCCGGGCACTTTGCCCAGCATGGCCTTGGCTTCGTGGCCCACCGCTTGCAGGGTCTTTTTGCCTTGGGGGCCGCCTTCGTGTCGGATGGCGACCACCGAGGGCTCGTCCAGCACGATGCCCTTGTCGCGTACAAAAATCAGCGTGTTGGCAGTGCCCAGGTCAATGGCCAGGTCACTGGAAAAATAGCGGCGGAAAGAGGAAAACATTCGAGGGTCCTTGCACGCACTCTCACCTTGCCAAATGGCGGCTTGAGGGGTTGAGTGTGGCGGTCAATCAGGGGTGTTGTCAGGGCGGGCTCTAGGACTGCAGGGCGAGCGGCACCAAACACAGGATAATACCCGATCCCCCGGTAAAACAGGTGCTCCGTCGCCTTGTTAGGCCCGGAAAACACGGCCACTTACAACTGTTTGCAAACCATGTCCCTGACCACGCAGGATATTGCCCGGATCGCCAACCTTGCCCGGTTGGAGCTGCAGCCCGAAGAAAGTGAGCGCATGCTCACGCAAATCAATGGCTTTTTTGGCATTGTCCAAGCCATGCAAGCGGTGGACACCACCGGCATCACCCCCATGGCTCACCCAGTAGCGGCCATTCAGGACATCACGCTGCGTCTGCGACCCGACGTGGCCAGCGAGCCCAACCAACGCGACCTGAACCAGCAAAGCGCCCCTGCCGTCGAGCGGGGCCTGTTCCTGGTCCCCAAAGTCATCGAGTAAGCCATGAGTGAATTGCACAACTTAAGCGTGAAAGCGCTGGCCACCCTGTTGCACACCAAAGAGGTCAGCGCTGTTGAAGTCGCCACACGCTTTCTGGCCCGCATGGGTGGCAATCCGCACAATGCCTTTTTGGACATCGACAGCGAAGTGACGCTGGCCCAAGCCCGCGCCTCTGACGCCAAACTGGCGGACGGTACTGCGGGTCCGATGGAAGGCGTGCCCGTGGCGCACAAGGATGTGTTCGTCACCCGCGATTTCGCCACCACCGCGGGCTCCAAAATCCTGAGCGGCTACCGCTCGCCGTTTGACGCCACCGTGGTGCAACGCCTGCGCACAGCGGGCATGGTCACTTTGGGCAAGCTCAACTGCGACGAATTCGCCATGGGCTCGGCCAACGAAAACTCGGCCTACGGCCCGGTGCAAAACCCCTGGGACATGGCCCGCGTGCCCGGCGGCTCGTCGGGCGGCAGCGCCGCCGCTGTGGCCGCTGGCCTGGCGCCTGCGGCCACCGGCACCGACACGGGCGGCTCGATCCGCCAGCCCGCCAGCTTTTGCGGCATCACCGGCATCAAGCCCACTTATGGTCGCGCCAGCCGTTACGGCATGATCGCCTACGCCTCCAGCCTGGACCAAGCCGGCCCCATGGCCCGCACGGCCGAAGACTGCGCCTTGATGCTGAGCGCCATGTGCGGAGGTGACATCGACCGCGACTCGACTTCGCTGGAGATGCCCACCGAAGACTTTGCAGCATCGCTGAACAACTCACTTGAAGGCCTGCGCATTGGCATTCCCAAAGAGTTTTTTGGCGAAGGCCTTCACGCCGATGTGCGAACCGCTGTGGACGGCGCTTTGCGCGAATATGAAAAGCTCGGTGCCAAGCTCGTGCCCATCAGCTTACCGCGCACCGAGTTGTCCATTCCGGTTTATTACATCATTGCGCCGGCCGAAGCCAGCTCCAACCTCAGCCGCTTCGACGGTGTGAAGTTCGGCCATCGCGCCAAGGACTACACCGACTTGGTGGACATGTACAAAAAAACCCGCGCCGAAGGCTTTGGCGGCGAAGTCAAACGACGCATCATGACGGGCGCTTATGTGCTCTCACACGGCTACTACGACGCCTACTACCTGCAAGCGCAAAAAATCCGCCGCATGATCGCCGACGACTTCCAAAACGCCTTCAAAGAGTGCGACGTCATCGCTGGCCCTGTAGCCCCCTGCGTGGCCTGGAGGTTTGGCGAAAACGCCAATGACCCGGTGGCCGATTACTTGGCCGACATCTTCACCCTGCCCGCCTCGCTGGCCGGTTTGCCCGGCATGAGCGTGCCCGCAGGCTTTGGGGCGGGCGGCATGCCCGTGGGCTTGCAGTTGATTGCCAACTACTTCAAGGAAGCCCAGTTGCTGAACGCCGCACACCGCTTGCAGCAAGCGACCGATTTCCACCTGCAAAAACCGGCAGGAGTCTGAACACCATGAGCAAACTTGTCCAAGGCTACGAAGTCGTCATCGGCTTTGAAACACACGCCCAACTCTCGACCACCAGCAAAATTTTCAGCCGCGCTCCGACAGCATTTGGCGCCGAAGCCAACACGCAAGCCTGCGCGGTGGACATGGCCCTGCCCGGCACGCTGCCCGTGATGAACATCGGTGCTGTCGAACGTGCCATTGAATTCGGTCTGGCCATCAACGCGCACATTGCGGAGCGCAGCATCTTTGCGCGCAAAAACTATTTCTACCCCGACCTGCCCAAGGGCTACCAGATCAGCCAGTTCGAAATCCCGGTGGTGCAAGGCGGCGAGGTGTCTTTCTTCCTCGAAGAAGGCAAAGAGACGGTGCGCAAAACCGTGCGCCTGGAGCGTGCCCACCTTGAAGAAGACGCGGGCAAATCGCTGCACGAGGATTTCATTGGACAGAGTGGCATCGACTTGAACCGCGCCGGTACACCGCTGCTGGAGATCGTGACCCAACCCGACATGCGCAGCAGCGAGGAGGCCGTGGCCTATGCCAAAGAACTGCACAAAATCGTGACCTGGATCGGTATCTGCGACGGCAACATGCAAGAAGGCTCATTCCGGTGTGATGCCAACGTGTCGGTGCGCAAACCCGGTGGCCCCTTGGGCACGCGCCGAGAGATCAAGAACCTGAACAGCTTCAAGTTCATGCAGCAGGCCATCGATTACGAAGTGCGTTGGCAGATTGACCAGATCGAAGACGGCCACAGCATCCAGCAAGCCACGGTGCTGTTTAACCCCGACACTGGGGAAACGCGCGCCATGCGCACCAAGGAAGACGCCGCCGACTACCGCTATTTCCCCGACCCCGACCTGCCGCCGCTGGTGATCGGCCGCGACTGGGTCGCGCGCGTCAAAGGCGAGATGGCCGAGTTGCCTCGCGTGATGGCCGAGCGTTTTGTGCGCGACTACGCCTTGCCCGAATACGACGCCACGCAGCTGACCCAAAGCAAAGCAATCGCCGCCTACTTTGAAGCCTCTGCCAAAGCCTGCGGCCAAGCCAAACTGGTCAGCAACTGGATCATGGGCGAAGTGTCGCGCCGCTTGAACGCCAGCGAGTTGTCGATTGAACAAGCCCCGGTCAGCGCCGCCCAACTGGCGGCTCTTATCAGCCGCATCACCGACAACACCATCAGCAACAACGCAGCGCGTCAGGTGTTTGAAGGCTTGTGGAACAAAGAAGGCGAGGTCGACGCCATCATCGAAGCCAAAGGCCTCAAGCAGATGAACGACACCGGCGAACTGGAAAAGATCATTGACGAAGTCCTGGCCGCCAACCCCAAGAACGTGGAAGAGTTCAAGGCCGGCAACGCCAAGGCCCTGAACGGTCTGGTGGGCCCGATCATGAAAGCCAGCAAGGGCAAGGCCAATCCGGGGCAGGTGAATGCGCTGTTGATGACGAAGCTGGGCGGTTAAAGCGGAGCTGCGTGAACCATAAACTTGGAAAGTGGCTCATGCAGGTCGCGAGATCACAGCCCAACTTTCCAGTGACACCGTAGTGAGCTGATGCCGCATCTCCGCTCCGTGCCTGTCTGGACCAACACCCCCATCTCGTACAGCACGGAGAGTTCCCCGTAAGCCTTAGTGTGTGACTCGCTTGTGTTGGTGTGAGTTGCGGGTGCTGTTCGCATCCATGTTCGTTCTGGACACCAACGTCATTTTCGAGCTGCACCAAGGCAAACCCAACCCTTCCATGGCGGTGCGTCAATGGGCCGCAGGCCAGCCCAGCAGCCAACTCTTTTTGTCCGCCATCACGCTGCTTGAGTTGGAATTGGGTGTTCAAGCGCTGGAGCGCAGAACACCGCCGCAGGGCAGCGCACAGCGCCATTGGCTAGGAGGCGTTCGCGCCGCTTTTGCCGGGCGCATCTTGCCCTTTGCAGAGAACACAGCACCCGTGTGCGCATCACTGCACAGCCCCAACCCGCGCTCAGACCGGGACGCGATGATCGCGGCCACAGCCCTTGAACACAGATTCACCGTGGTGACCCGCAACGTGCCAGATTTTGAAGCAACGGGTGTGGCGCTTTTGAACCCCTGGCTCAGCTAGCCAATGGCACGATTTCCTGCTCAATCGCCCCAAACAAGCTCTCACCGTTTTGGCCCTTCATCTCGATGCGGATGGTGTCGCCGTATTGCATGAACTCGGTCGAGGGCTTGCCGTCCAGGATGGTTTCGATGGCGCGTTTTTCGGCGATGCAGCTGTAGCCTTTGGGCCACTCGGGCTGGCCATTCACTTCCACACTCTTGTTGCTCACGGTGCCGCTGCCCACGATGGAGCCGGCACGCACGTTGCGTGTCTTGCAGATATGGGCGATCAGCTGGCCGAAATGGAAGGTCATCTCGGGGCCGGCTTCGCACATGCCGACTTTGCGGCCGTTCCAAGTCGATTGCAGCGTCAGGTGCACCCGGCCGCCTTGCCAGGCGTCGCCCAGCTCATCGGGGGTGATGGCCACGGGGCTGAAGGCGGTGGCGGGTTTGCTTTGTAAAAAGCCAAAGCCTTTGCCCAGCTCGGCAGGAATCAGGTTGCGCAGGCTCACGTCGTTGGCCAGCATGACGAGACGCACGCTTTCGATCGCATCGTCGGCATTGGTTTGCATGGGCACGTCGCCGGTGATGACCGCGATTTCGGCCTCGAAGTCGATGCCAAAGGCTTCGCTGGCACAAACCACCGGGTCGCAGGGGCCAATGAAGTCATCGCTGCCGCCCTGGTACATCAGGGGGTCGGTGTAAAAGCTGCTGGGTACTTCGGAGTTGCGTGACGCACGGACCAGCTCGACGTGGTTGATATAGGCTGAGCCGTCTGCCCACTGGTAAGCGCGTGGCAAGGGGGCCATGCAGCGCTCCGGGTCGAAAGGAAAAGCGTGACGTGCTTTGCCTTGGTTGAGGGTGCTGTAAAGGTCTTCCAGTTGCGGGGCCACAAAGTTCCAGTCGTCCAGTACCTGTTGCAGTTTGTTGGCGATGCCGGTCGCATAATGTGCAGTGCACAGGTCGCGCGAGACCACCACCAGTTGTCCGTCGCGTGAACCGTCTTTATAGGTCGCCAATTTCATGATGTTTGCCTGTTGGTTCCGTGATTTGAAGCCGAGTGTATCTGGGCTGAATCACGGGTTGAATGCTGTATTCAATGATGAATTCAATGGCACAGCAAATTACGCATTGTTAAACTCGTTTAACTAAACGAAACCTGATTCTAGAGCATATGGCCACCGAAAGCACCTTGGACACGACCCCAGACGGGGACAAAGAACGCGCTGGCATCCAGTCGGTTGAGGTGGGTTTTGCCTTGCTGGATGTGCTGGCCCAAGCGCCGGGTCCTTTGATGTTGCGCGACCTGGCCAGTGCGGCCGGCATGAGTGCGGCCAAGGCCCACCGTTATCTGGTGAGCTTTCAGCGCCTGAATTTGGTGGTGCAGGATGCCAACACCCGCTATGAGCTGGGTCCGGCCACTTTGCGTTTAGGGCTGGCCACACTGTCCAGGCTTGACGCCGTCAAACTGGCGCGTGAGCGCTTGCCAACTTTAATGGATCAAACGGGCCACACCCTGGCCTTGGCAGTTTGGGGCAACCGCGGCCCGACCTTGGTGCACTGGCAAGAAGCCCCTTTGGCCATGCCCGTCAGCTTGCGTTTGGGCGATGTGATGCCTCTGCTGTCTTCGGCCACGGGTCGGTGTTTTGCCGCCTTCATGGGTCATGGTGGTGCGGCCGACAAGGCCCAGCCCATGATGGAGGCCGAGCTGGCGCTTGCCCGCAAACTCGGACGCAGCGATCTGCCCTCGACGGCTGCTCAAGTGCAGGCGATGAACACCGAAACCCGAGCGCAAGGTTTGGGCCGAGTGGTCAATGTTTTGTTGCCCGGTATTTCCGGGTTTTGTGCCCCCGTTTTTGACGCGGATGGGCATTTGGCTTTGGGTGTGGTGTCGCTCGGCTCGACAGCCACGTTGGACACCGATTGGAATGGCCCCGTGGCGCAGGCCTTGCGCGCATTCGCGGTGCAACTCTCGTTCGATTTGGGTTGGTCTTCAGCCTGAACCCCGTCCAGTCCTGTACCGCCTAAGTCCGTTCTCAACATGCCGATGGCTGCAACCTCCGTCCCAAGGCTTGATGCCCAGGCCAGTGGCCCGGCAGCAGGGACTTTGTGGCGTTGGGGTTTGGTGGTGCTGGCGCTGCATGGGGCTTTGGGGATGGCGATGGTGGGCGCAACGGTTTGGCAAATTCAAGGACCTCAGTCCCTGCGTGTGGGCCCTGTGCAAACCCGATTGTTGGCGCCACAGCCAACGCCTACTGCCCGGGTCCCTGCACCCAAAGCCAAAGTGGAGCGCCAAACGCGCTTAGGCATAGTGCCTCAATCGGCTGCGTCACCAACAGCATCGTCATCAGCGCCTTCTTCTTTGTGGCCCTCAGACGAGTCCTTGCCGGTGCAAAGCCCTGTGTCACCCCACGCCGGTGCACCGACCGAACGCAGGGCTGAGCCCACCCAACAGTCTTTGGATTTGACAGAGCGTGCACAAACGGACAAGGCAAGGGAACCGGAAGAGGCAGGCGCCGAGCGACAAGAGGCACTGGCAGATGGCGCACAAAGCCTGTTGCAAGCGACCGCAGACAAACTACCCGTTGCACCGGCACAGCCCACAGGATTGACTGAAGTCACCATGGCCTTCCCGCCCTTGGGCTTGGCTGCAATGCCCGCACCGGCGCTGCTCAGTTATCGCTTGAATGGTCAAGAAAAGGGCATTTCCTACCAAGCGACAGGTGAGCTGCGTTGGGAACGCAACGCAGGTGCATACGCCATGTCTTTGACGGTCAGGGCTTTTTTGTTGGGGTCAAGGCAATGGCGAAGTCAGGGCCTGATCACGGCACAAGGTCTAGCACCTGTGCGATTCTCAGACAGCTGGCGCAGCGAGAGGGCGACGCATTTTGAGGGGGCTCAAAACCGGATTGTGTTCAGCAGCAATGCCCCAGCCGCCACGTTGCAACCCGGCGCTCAAGACCAAATCAGCTTGTACCCCCAATTGGCGGCGTTCATGGCCCAAGAGGCTGGGCGTTTGCAGCCTGGCGCGCGTTTGCAGGTGCAAACTGCCACAGTGCGTGATGCCTTGCCTTGGCTGTTGACCTTGGAACAAGAGGAGACGCTGCAAATGGATGGACAAAAGCTGGCTGCAACCAAATGGGTGTGCCAACCGCGCAACCGTTTTGATGCCAAAGTGGAATTCTGGGTGGCCGCTGCCTATGACTGGTTACCCGTTCGCATCCGCATCACCCAAGTCAGCGGCAGTTTCATTGACTTGCTGTTGACGGGCCGTGTGGCCTTGCCCGATTTGTCCCTGACCCCCAACCCCGGTTAATTCACGGCCTAAAAACCACAGCCACTTGAAGTTGTTGCATGCGGACCCATGTGCAAACGACAAGATAAGGGAGAATGAGTGCATGAACTTGTTGTACGAATCTGAAACTTTTGCTGTCATGCATGTTTTGGCCAATGCGCCCAGTGAGACGGCCCCGGCCAGCAGCCAGCCTGTGCTGGAGCGGCATGGTTTTGAAATCGTGGACAAGCGCTCTGGCAAAGAGGTCTATTTGGACGGTTCTTGGGCAGAGATGTTCCAACAACAGATCCAAGCCTGGCAGCAGCACACACCGACGCAAGAAGAAGTTGAAGACACGCTGGAGGGCTACACCGGTTTGGCCCAGCAACCCGTGGTGGTGCATTGACACAGCGGCTTTCGCCTTCAAACAGTCTCTTGCCAGATAACCGCTGACCATCAGCCACCGCTGGCTCGGGTTTGATCAAGGCGGCTTATGGATGCCTGGTCACCCACTTGAAAATTGGTCCGACCAAAATGAGCACGGCCACCAAGCGGCAGACCTGAAATGCCGTGACCACGGGCACCCCCAGTTGCAACACTTTGGCCGTGATGGCCATTTCGGTGATGCCGCCGGGCGCAGTCCCCAAAATCAGTGTCGCCGGGTGCAATCCAGTGCCCCATGCCATCGCCATGCCAAAAAGCACAGAAGCGCCCATCATCCACAAGGATCCCCAGGCCACAGAACTCAGCCAAAGGGGTGCGGTTTGGATGAACTCCCGCCTGAAGCGAATCCCCAGGCTCACGCCAATCACCAGTTGGGCCGCATTCGTCAGCACCGTGGGAACGGCCGAGCCTTCCCAGCCTGCCAAAGTCAAACCCATCGCCGCCAACAAAGACCCCATGAACCAAGGGTTGGTGCGGCCCATCAGGGTCATCAACCCACTGCTCGCTGCGGTCGCCAAGCCCAGCCAAAGCAAGCCTGGCCACTGGGCTTCGCGAGGGCCGGGTAACAAAGAGGCGTCGACCGTCAAGCCCCATTGGTGTTGCGCCCACTGCATACCAAAGGGCACGGCGATCACCACCAGCACCAAGCGCATGCTGTGTGCGGCGGCCACCAAATCAGTGCGGGCCCCATAGCGTTCGGCCAACAAGGTCATCTCGGAGGCACCCCCAATGGCGCCAGAAAAATACGTGGTCGCCAGCAAAGCCCGAGGGGACATGTGGGCCAATTCGGCCCCATGACGGCGTTGCAGCCACAGGCCAAATAAACCCCCCAATGCCAGTGCCCAAACCACGGCCAAGGCAATGGCCCACCATTGGGCCAGCACCAAGGCGCTGACTTGTGGCGTGAAATAAAGCCCCAGCGCTGAGCCAATCACCCATTGCCCACTGTTGCGCAGCAAATTAGAGCTGCGTGTGGGCGCGCCTGCCATGGATGCCAATGCCGTCACCATCAGTGGCCCCAGCATCCAGGGAATGGGTGTGCGCAGCCAAACGCACAGTTCGGCGGCGGCCAGTGCCGCCAGCAAAGTGAATGCGGTTCTGATGCTGCGACCCGCGAGGGTCAGCTCAGGCATGCCTGCGGATGCTGTCGGCCACCGTTTGTGCGATTTGGTCGATGTGGGCGTCTTCCACGATGTAGGGCGGGCAAATGACGATGTTCTCTCCAGCGGGGCGCACCCAAACGCCGTGGTGGAAGCAGTCCATGAAGATGTCGTAGGCCCGCTTGCCCGGCGAGCCCGGGATGCTGGCCAGCTCTACCGCACCCGCCAGGCCCAGCGTACGGATGCCCACCACGTTGGGCAAGCCCTTCATGGTGTTGTGCAGGGCGTCGCCCAGCACCCGACCCTTTTGTCCTGCGCGGGCAAACAGGTTCTCTTCTTTCATCAAATCGAGCGTGGCAATGGCTGCGGCGCAGGCCACCGGGTGGCCAGAATAGGTGTAGCCGTGGAAAAACTCGATGGCATGCTGGGGCGAGTTGGCGTTCATCATCGCGTCGTAAATGAAATCGCGACAAATCACGCCACCCAGGGGAATCACGCCATTGGTCACCGCTTTGGCGAAGTTCAGCATGTCGGGCACCACGCCATAAAAATCAGCGCCAAAGTTCACGCCCAAGCGGCCAAAGCCGGTGATGACCTCGTCAAAAATCAGCAAAATGCCGTGTTTGTCGCAAATCTCGCGCAAGCGCTTCACATAACCTTTGGGCGGGATGTACCAGCCCGCACTGCCCGCGATCGGCTCGACGATCACTGCGGCAATATTGCTCGGGTCGTGCAGCACCAAGATGCGGTTTTCCAGCTCCAGCAGCGGGTCTTCCGCCCACACGGGCTCCTCGTGGTGAATGTAGGCGTGGTTCACCGGATCGTGGATGAACCGCATGTGGTCCACACGCGGCAGCAGTTGCGCGCCGTAGACCTTGCGGTTGGCGGGTAAGCCGCCCACGCTCATGCCGCCGAAGTTGACGCCGTGATAACCCTTTTCCCGGCCAATGAACACATTGCGGTGGCCCTCGCCACGGGCACGGTGGTAGGCCAGCGCCACTTTGAGTGCGGTGTCGGCCGCCTCAGAGCCGGAGTTGCAAAACAGCACCTTGTTCAGGTCGCCGGGTGCCATGTCGGCAATCATTTGCGCAGCCTTGAAAGCCTTGTCGTTGCTGGCCTGGAACGCTGTGGCGTAGTCCAGCGTATCTAACTGCTTTTTGATGGCCTCGTTGATCGGGCGGCGGTTGTGGCCCGCGCCCACGCACCACAAGCTGGAGATGCCGTCGATGACTTTTTTGCCGTCGTGGGTCGTGAAGTGCATGCCCTCGGCCCCCACAAACACCCGCGGGTCTTGCTTGAAAGTGCGATTGGGCGTGAAGGGCAACCACTGGTTGTCCATGTTGAAGTCGGTGTGGGCCACAGTCGTTACTCCTTTGGATCGGTAAACCCTTTCAGTTTAATGGGCAAATTGACGTGTGAGCGCCCGGGCGTGACAGTTCGCCTGTTGCAAAGAGAGGGGTCTTTACAATAGAAGTTTAAAAAACGACCCACCGTGCGTTGCCTTGTGCTCAGGCCGCAGACTTTGTTTTCCCCTGCTCATGCCCCATGACCACCACCTACATCCTCACCCTCTCTTGCCCAGACCGCACCGGCATCGTGCATGCTGTGTCGGGTTTTTTGCTGGAGCGTGGCGGCAACATCGAAGAAGCGGCGCAATACAACGACCACGACACGGGTTTGTTTTTCATGCGGGTTCAGTTTGCGTGTGATCAGCTCGATGGCGAGACTTTGAACATTCAGTGGGCTGCGTTTGCCAAGAACTTCGACATGAAGTGGGATTTGCACGCCACCGCCCAGCCCATGCGGACGGTCATCATGGTCAGCAAAGAAGGCCATTGCCTGAACGACCTGTTGTTTCGTTGGAAAAGTGGTCTGCTGCCTCTGGACATTCGCGCCATCGTGAGCAACCACCGCGAGTTTTACCAATTGGCAGCCAGTTACAACGTGCCCTTTCACCACATTCCGGTGACCAAGGACAACAAGGCGCAGGCCGAAGCCAAACAATACGAAATCATCCAGTCCGAGGCGGCCGAACTGGTGGTGCTGGCGCGGTACATGCAAATCCTCACTGACGACCTGTGCCGCAAACTGGCCGGTCGCGCCATCAACATCCACCACAGCTTTTTGCCCAGCTTCAAGGGGGCTAAGCCCTATTACCAGGCACATGACCGGGGTGTGAAGCTGATCGGGGCCACGGCCCACTATGTGACGGCCGATTTGGACGAAGGCCCGATCATCGAGCAAGACGTGGCGCGTGTGGACCACAGCAAAACCGTGGAAGACCTGACAGCCCAAGGTCGAGACACCGAAAGCCAAGTGCTGGCCCGCGCCGTGAAGTGGCACAGCGAGCACCGCGTGCTGATCAACGGCCACAAGACCGTGATTTTTAAATAAATGTTTTTGTGGGACAGATCTTCAGCTCTGTCCCCAACTGATTCACAATGTCCGCCACCTCTCGCATTCCGCCCATCCAATGTCTCTTGACCTTTGAGGCGCTGGCCCGCTTGCGCAGCGTGACCCAGGCGGCCGAAGAGCTGTGCGTGACGCCCAGCGCGGTGAGCCACCGGGTCAAACAGCTGGAGCAGATCATCGGTACCAAGCTGTTTGGCCGGGCCGACTTTTCCCTGACCACCGAAGGCAACGAATACCTGGCCCATGTGCGCGAAGGCCTGGTGTCGTTGCAGCGCTTTCCCAGCGCCAGCAACACCCCTGGCCGTCGCAAGCTGCGCCTGGCCGTCACGCCCACTTTTGCGCGCTCGGTATTGATGCCAAGGCTCAAGCACTTTCTGGACGCCTACCCCGAGATCGACATCACGCTCCAGGTCAGCATTCCTTTGCTCGACGTGGTGGCCGAAGACGCCGATTTGATGGTCCGTTTTGGCACCGGCCGCTATTCGGACGTGGAACATGTTTGCTTGGCCAAAGACGATGTGACCCCGCTGGCTTCACCCGCTTGGCTGCGCGAGAACGGCCCCTTTGCCAGTGCTGAGGACTTGAACGGCGTGTCTCTGTTGCGCAGCCCTCTGGAGCCCTGGCGCACCTGGTTTGCGGCGCACGATCTGGATTGGCCCGAACCCACCGATGGCTCGTCTTTCAACGACATTGGCCTGATGTGCGACGCCGCTGCCCAAGGTTTGGGCGTTGGCCTGATCCGCACCAAGCTGGGCGCACCATGGGTCGAAAGTGGGCAACTCGTGCGCTTGTTTGAGCGCAGCGTGCCCAGCCCGCATGCCCACTACCTGTGCTGGCGCACCGGCACCATGGAGCGCTGGGAATGCGCCACCTTTGCCGACTGGCTGAAAAAAGCATTGGCCTGATTTCACAAGCCCGTCAAAGAATATTCAGCCCATCCGCGTCCGGATGGGCGTACATTGGGGGCTTCATTTCAAGGTTTTGAATGCCATGAGCGCCAACACCCCCGCCGAAACCCAGCAACTGACCGCCACCGAACGTGCCGAGCGCCAACGCGCTGTGGTGCAGGCCTTGGGTCGGGTGCTGCCCGCTGACGCCATTCTTTACACGCCCGAAGACACCACGCCTTACGAGTGCGACGGCCTGACCGCCTACCGCGAGCGGCCTTTGGTGGTGGCCTTGCCCGAGACCGAAGCGCAGGTGCAAGCTGTGCTCAAGGCCTGCCACGCCTTGGCGGTGCCCGTGGTGGCACGCGGCGCAGGCACCGGCCTGTCGGGCGGGGCGATGCCGCACCGCATGGGCGTGACACTGTCGATGGCGCGTTTCAACCAGATCAAAACCGTGGATCCGGTCAGCCGCACGGCCGTGGTGCAGTGCGGTGTGCGCAACCTGGCCATCAGCGAAGCGGCGGCGCCTTACGGCCTGTATTACGCGCCCGACCCCTCTAGCCAAATCGCGTGCACGATTGGCGGCAACGTGGCTGAAAACTCGGGTGGTGTGCACTGCCTCAAATACGGCCTCACGGTGCACAACGTGCTCAAAGTGCGCGGTTTCACCGTCGAAGGTGACCCGATTGAATTTGGCAGCGATGCGCTGGATACGTCGGGCTACGACCTGCTGGCCGTGCTGGTGGGCAGCGAAGGCATGCTGGCGGTGACGACCGAAGTCACCGTCAAGCTGGTGCCCAAACCGCAGCTGGCGCGCTGCATCATGGCCAGCTTTGACGACGTGCGCAAAGCGGGCGACGCGGTGGCTGCTGTCATTGCGGCAGGCATCATCCCCGCAGGCTTGGAGATGATGGACGGCCCCATGACGATTGCCGTAGAAGACTTTGTGCATGCAGGCTACGACCTGAGCGCGGCTGCGATTTTGCTGTGCGAGAGCGACGGCACGCCCGAAGAGGTCGAAGAAGAAATTGGCCGCATGAGCGAGGTGCTGCGCAACTGCGGTGCCACGGCCATTTCGGTCAGCCGCGATGAAGCCCAGCGCTTGAAGTTCTGGAGCGGTCGCAAAAACGCTTTCCCCGCTTCGGGCCGCATCAGCCCCGACTACATGTGCATGGACTCCACGATCCCGCGCAAGCGCTTGGCCGACATCCTGCAAGCCATCTCGGAGATGGAAACCAAATACGCACTGCGCTGCCTGAATGTGTTCCACGCGGGCGACGGCAACCTGCACCCTTTGATTTTGTTCGATGCGAACGACGCCGACCAGCTGCGCCGCTGCGAGTTGTTTGGTGCCGACATTCTGGAAACCAGCGTGGCCATGGGCGGCACCGTCACAGGCGAGCACGGCGTGGGCATCGAGAAGGTCAACAGCATGTGCGTGCAGTTCAGTCCGGAAGAAAACGAGCAGATGTTCGCGGTGAAACGCGCCTTTGACCCGCAAAGCTTGCTCAACCCCGGCAAGGTGATCCCGACCCTGAACCGCTGCGCCGAATATGGCCGCATGTTGGTGCGAGCGGGGGCGATCAAGCACCCGGATTTGCCACGTTTTTGAGCCCTCACGTCCCCCAAAAGCCTGAGCAAGCCTCAGGCTTTTTTATATCTATTTGGTTGCGTGCGCAACCAAATAAACCTAAGATATCAGCTTCTTCAACCCCTTCAGACGGATGAGCCGAATGCCCACGCCTCTCGACCGCACGCTGACCTACCGGCTGCACCAGCTGCACAAAATGACGGACATGGACAGCCAGGCGGTCTATCCTGAACGCACAGGCTTGTCGATGAGCGATGGGCGGTGCCTGACCACGATTGGCACTTTTGAGCCCTTGTCGGTGAAGGAGTTGGCTGACAAAGCCAACCTGAACAAAGGTCAGGCCAGCCGCGCCGCGCAGGCCTTGGTCGATCAGGGGCTGGTGCTCAAAGCCGACCACCCGGGCGACGCTCGGGGTGTGGTTCTGACGCTGACGCTTGCCGGACGCGAAGTGTTTGAGCGCGCCATGGCCATGATCCACCAGCGCAACAAGGACATTTTTGGTTGCTTGACGGACAAGGAGCAAAGCACTTTGAGCACCCTCTTTGACCGTTTGATTGCCCATGCCAGACCGGGTGTGGGCAAGGCGCCTGGTGTTGACGGTGCGACGGACGTCCGTACCGCCCTCGAGCCAAGCAAGCGGCCTCGCTAAAGCCCATACAACGACACCACACCATGCACACCCCTACCACTGAAGCCCGGCCTTCGATCTATTACCAGTATGAGGTCTTTCAGCCCTGGCTGGCCTCGTCACACCCGAAGCAAGACCGCAAAAAAGTCGTGATCGTCGGCGCAGGCCCTGCTGGCATGGTGACCGCGCTGGAGCTGGCACGCCACGGCGTGTCCAGCGTGGTGCTGTCGGCCGAATTGCAGTTCTCGCAGGGCAGCCGGGCGATCTGCTTCACGCGCCGCTCCATGGAAATCCTGCAACAAGTGGGTGTCGCCGACCGCATGACGGCAGGCGGGCTGCCCTGGCGTTTTGGCAATTCTTTTTTCCGGGGCCAACGTGTGTTTCGCATGGAAGCACCGCACGATCCGGATGACCGCTTTTTCCCGATCATCAACGTGCAGCAACAGTTCATGGAGGAGTACTTGCACGACGCCTGCAAAGCAAATCCCTTGATCGATTTCCGCTGGGGCAACAAGGTGACCCAGATCGAGCAGAAAGAAGCTCATGCGGTACTTGAAGTTGACACACCCGAAGGGCCGTATGCGCTGGAAAGCGACTGGGTGGTGGCCGCTGACGGGGGCCGCTCTGGCATCCGCAGCGCCATGAACCTGCAGATGGAAGGCGCGTCTTACGAAGGCTTTTTCGTGATCGCCGACATCCAAATTGATTTGCCCTTTCCTACCGAGCGTCTGGCTTTTTTTGACCCCGAGTGGAACCCCGGCAACACCATCTTGATGCACCGCGAGCCCCATGGCATCTGGCGCGTGGACTACCAGCTGCCCCCGGGTGAAACGCCCGACGAGGCACTGCGCCCAGAGTCGCTCAAGACCCGCATTGACGCCCAGCTGGCCATGATCGGCCACGCTGGGGCCAAGTGGGAGATGGACTGGTCCTCGGTCTACTCGGCCCGCACACTCACGCTGCCCGACTTTGTCAACGGCAGCGTCATCTTCACCGGTGACGCCGCGCACCTGCTGCCCATCTTTGGTGTACGCGGGGCCAATACCGCTTTTCAAGATGCGCAGTCGCTGGGCTGGCACCTGGCTTTTGTGGTCAAAGGACTGGGGGGCCCACAGCTGCTGACCAACCACAGCACCGAGCGGGTGGGCGCGGCGCGCGAGATCATCACCGAGGCGGGCAAAAGCACCCGTTTCATGGCGCCGCCGAGCCCCGGCTTCCGACTTCTGCGCGATGCGGTCTTGTCGCTATCGCTGACACACGAATTTGTGCGACCGCTCTACCACTGGCGTACCTCTCGGCCCCACGAATACACCCACTCCATGCTCAACTGCAGGGATGACGACAATGGCCTGTTCAAGAGCGGTCCGGCACACGGGGCACCACCGCAAAACGTTCGCCTGGCTGCGGATGAATTTCTGCTCGACCACTTGGGTGGTGGCTTCGACTTGCTGTATTTCACCGACATGGCCTTGCCTGAAGCGTTGCAGCAAGTGATCCAAACCGCACGACAACAAGGCATGCCTTTGAAAGTGATCGCGGTCGGCGCGGCCCAGCCGGTGGCCGGGGCCGACAAGCATTTGCCTGATGCAGAGGGTCATCTGCGACAGCGTTATGGCGTCACCGCCAACGGCAGCGCGTACCTGCTGCGCCCCGACCAACACATCTGTGCGCGTTGGCTCACACTCGACGCCACCCGACTGCAAGCCGCGCTGGCCACGGCCTTGCCCCAATAAGGACGTTCCATGTCACAACCCACACTCACCATCGACGGTCTTGAGGCCGTTTACGACGCATTGGCCACCGCCATCGACGATGCTGGCCCGGACAAAGCGAACTTGTTCCTCGTCAAACTTGCCCTGCTCAACGCCAATGCTCTGGGCGATGCCCAGCTTTTTCAGCAGCAGATCAGCTCAGCTTTGCAAGACCTGTGAGTGCACTGGGTCAGGCTGCAGCAGACTCACCAAGTGTCGATGGGCAGTGAACCTGTCAAGGGCTTCACACACCCAGCCTCCAGCCCCGCCATCAACCACGCACGCGTTTCGGCTGGGTCGATCACCGCGTCGATCTCCAGCGTAGCCGCCATGTTGATGGCGCTTCCGTTGTCGTACTGTTGCGCCAGCAGTTGCTCAAACAGCGCTTCGCGCTCTGAGCCTTCGGGCAGCGCTTCGAGTTCCTTGCGGTAACCCAGGCGAACCGCACCTTCGAGGCCCATGCCGCCAAACTCGCCGGTGGGCCAGGCCACCGTGGCCAGCGTTTCGTGAAAGCCTCCGCCCGTCATGGCCATCGCACCCAGGCCGTAGCCTTTGCGCAGCACCACACTTAAGAGCGGCACCCGCAGATGCGCCGCCGCCACGAACAGGCGAGAGACGTGGCGCACCTGCGCCGTGGCTTCGGTGTCGGGCCCGACCATGAACCCAGGGGTGTCCACCAAACTCACGATGGGCAGGCCATGCGCGTTGCACAGCTGCATGAAACGGGCGGCTTTGTCGGCGGCATCGGCGTCGATCGCACCGCCCAAGTGCAGCGGGTTGTTGGCCATCAGGCCCACCGGGCGGCCTGCGATATGGGCCAGCGCGGTGTGGATGCCTGTGCCAAAAGCAGTGCGCAGATGTAAAAGGCTGCCCTCGTCGGCAATGCCCTGCATGGCCGTGCGTGTGTCATACACGCGCAAGCGGTTTTCGGGCACCACATGGCACAGGGCCTGGGCAGGAGGCGCTTGCCAGGTCTGGGTGACCCCTTGAAAAAACGTCAGGTAATGCCGCGCTGCCGTGACGGCCTGCGCTTCATCATCCACCAAGACATCGATCACACCGTTGCCATGCTGCACCTCGCTTGGGCCAATCTGCTCGGGCTTGAACACGCCCAGGCCTCCACCTTCGACCATCGCCGGGCCGCCCATGCCGATGTTGCTGCCCTTCGTGGCGATGATCACGTCGCAGCAGCCGAGCAAAGCCGCATTCCCTGCAAAGCAGCGCCCCGCCACCACGCCCACTACCGGCACCCGGCCGTTGAGACGGGCAAACGAGGCGAAGGTGGCCAGGTTCAGACCCGCCACGATGGCCACGTCCACATCACCCGGTCTGCCGCCACCGCCTTCGGCAAACAGCACCACGGGCAGCTTGTTTTGCAAGGCCACGCTCAGCATGCGGTCGGTCTTTTGGTGGTTGCGCATACCCTGAGTGCCTGCCAGCACAGTAAAGTCGTAGGCCATGACCACCATGCGCTGACCGTTGATGCAGCCGATGCCCGTGACCATGCCGTCCGCTGGCGTGTTGCGTACAAGATCGTCGGCGCTGCGGCGGCGGCTTTGCGCGGCCACAGCCAAAGCGCCGTATTCGACAAATGATCCCGCATCGCACAGGTCGGCAATGTTTTCTCGGGCGGTGCGCAGCCCCAAGGCATGGCGCCTGGCCACGGCTTCTGGGCGTTGAGCATCTTGCGTGAAAGCCAGGCGGGCCAGCAGCTTTTGCAGGTCGGCACGGTCCATTGAATAAAGAGCAGCTTGGGTGTTGACCTTACGCGCCTCTGGCTGGGGGGCATCTTCGGTCAAGGGCATGAGCACACCCAGCACCTCGCCTTCACCCACCGCCTCGCCTGGCTGAAAGTACAGTTCGCCCACACGCCCAGCTTGGTTGGCCCTGACTTCGTGCTCCATCTTCATGGCTTCCAGAATCAACAAGACGTCGCCAGCGGCAACGTTCGAACCGGGGGCCACCAACCATTGAACCAGTTGCGCCTGAAGAGGGGAATGGATGTTTTGCATCCATTCATTGTGCGGGGCTGCCCGTGCGACAGCGGGTCAAGTCCGCGACAAATTAAACTGGATTTTTCTCGTCACAAAACCCAAGCCATGAACTTTGAACCTTTGATCGAGCTGACCCGAAACGGCATCCAAGAATGCGTCCACATGGGCGCATTGGCAGTGACCGATACCGAAGGCCGCGTGCTGGCCCAAGTGGGCAATCCGCATTGGCTGTGCTTTACACGCTCTACCCTCAAGGCCATGCAAGCCTTGCCGCTGATCCAGTCGGGCGGGGTCGCGCATTTTGGCTTGACACCGCCAGAGCTGGCCATGATGTGCGCCAGCCACAACGGCGAAGACATGCATGTCGAGCAAGTCACATCTATCCTGCGCAAAAGCGGCAGCAGCACGCGCCAGATGCGCTGCGGCTGCCATGTGCCCTACCGCTTCACTTTTCTTGACCGCCCCATGCCCGAAGGATTTGCCTACGACGAGCGGCACCACAACTGCAGCGGTAAACACAGCGGCTTTTTGGCGTATTGCGTGCAGCACGGTCTGTCCACCGACCATTACACCGAGGTGGATCACCCGCTGCAACAGCAAATTCGTCAAGCGGTGGCGCACTTGGCGGGGTTGACCGAAGAACAACTGGCACTGGGCATTGATGGTTGCTCAGCCCCCAACTACGCCATGCCCTTGTCGCGACTGGCTCGCAGTTATGCACGCTTGGCCAAGCCTGAGTCGGACGGTCTTTATGGTGAGAGCTTGAAACAATTGGGTGAGGCCATGACCGCCCACCCAGAGCTTGTCTCGGGCACGGACCGCAACGACGCCGACTTCATGCGGGCTGGCCAAGGCGATTGGGTGACCAAAGTGGGCGCAGATGGCGTGCAGGTGGTGGGCAGTCGCTCACGTGGACAAGCATTGGCCATCAAAATCATGGACGGCAACAAGGCCGCTTTGTTTGCCGCCACCGTCGAAGCGATGGACCAATTGGGTTGGTTGGACGATGCGCAGCGCCAAGCACTGGCACCCTGGCGCGCCCAGGTGCTGCTCAATGTGGCGGGTGTTCCTGTGGGGGAGCGGCGCAGCGTGTTCAAGCTGCAAATGGACGCGCAAGCTTGAAGGGTCAGAGCCGCTCGTTCTGAAGCGCTGAGACAGGTACCTCAGCGTTTGCCAAAAATCGCCGTGCCCACCCGCACCATGGTGCTGCCTTCGGCAATGGCGGCCGCCATATCGGCGCTCATGCCCATCGACAAGGTGTCCAGCGGCAGGCCGTGCGCGCGCAATTGTTCAAACAGGTCTTTGGCCTGGCGGTGCACGGCGCGCATCTGCGCATCGGTCTCGGCAGGCTCGGGAATGGTCATCAGGCCGCGCAACTGCAACCGTGGCAAAGCGGCCACAGCCTGCGCCAGCGCGGCCAAGTCTGGCGGGTTCACCCCAGATTTGGTCTCGCCACCATCCACATTCACCTGAATGCACACCTGCAAAGGGGGCAATTGGGCCGGGCGCTGGTCTGACAGGCGCTGGGCAATTTTGAGGCGGTCGATGCTGTGTACCCAGTCAAAGTACTCGGCCACCAGACGGGTTTTGTTGCTTTGGATGGGGCCAATGCAGTGCCATTGCAAAGGCAAATCTTTCAAGGCGCCGATTTTGTCCACCGCTTCTTGGATGTAGTTTTCGCCAAAGGCGGTCTGTCCGGCAGCATGGGCTTGGCGGACCGCCTCGGGCCCCCATGTTTTGGACACGGCCAGCAGTTGCACGCTGTCTGGCGCGCGACCGGCGGATTGGCATGCGGCAGCCATTTGTGCCCGCACCCGTGCGATGTTGTCGGCGATCGAAGTGTTCATGGCGTCGAGCGTACCAAACCCGCCCGTGTCGCCCAGCGGTCAGCCTAAAGCACCCGCTGCGCGCCAGAACACCGACAGGCTGCTAAATTAGTCTTTTTATTCACTCTACAAAGAGACGACCATGAGCCAAATCGCCGCCAAAACATACGAAACCGCACCTGCCCGAAAAGTGGCCTTTTTGGGCTTGGGCGTCATGGGTTACCCCATGGCGGGCCATTTGGCCCGTGCGGGCCACCACGTCACCGTGTACAACCGCAGCGCCGCCAAAGCCGCAGCTTGGGCTGCCGAATGCCCTGGCAACGCCACAGCGCCAACCCCGCGCGAGGCCGTGGCCGGTGTGGACATCGTCTTCGCTTGCGTGGGCAATGACGCCGATTTGCGCAGCGTGGTGCTGGGCCCTGATGGTGCGTTTGCTGGCATGAAACCCGGCGCGATTTTTGTGGACCATACAACGGCATCGGCCGAAGTGGCCCGCGAGCTGTACGCCGAAGCCCAAAAACGAGGCCTGCATTTTGTGGACGCCCCTGTTTCAGGCGGTCAAGCGGGCGCGCAAAACGGCATGCTCACCGTGATGTGTGGTGGTGACGCGGCGGCTTTTGACAGCGTCAAGCCAGCGGCCATGGCGTTCTCGCGTGCTTTCACCCTGTTGGGTGCATCGGGCGCTGGTCAGTTGGCCAAGATGGTCAACCAGATTTGCATCGCGGGTTTGGTGCAGGGCCTGTCTGAAGCGATCGCTTTCGGTCAACAAGCCGGTTTGGACATGCACCAAGTGCTGGACGTGATTGGCAAAGGTGCTGCGCAAAGCTGGCAGCTGGACAACCGCGGCAAGACCATGGCCGACGATAAGTTCGAGTTTGGTTTTGCCGTGGATTGGATGCGCAAGGACCTGGGCTTGGTGTTGGACGAGGCCAAGCGCAACGGTGCTCGCCTGCCCGTGACCGCGTTGGTGGACCAGTTTTACGCCGATGTGCAAAAAATGGGCGGTGGCCGTTGGGACACATCCAGTCTGATCCGCCGTTTGCGCTGATCGCTGAGGGCACCCCACACGTCGTGGGGTCTGAAAACAAAAAAACGACCCAAGGGTCGTTTTTTTGATGGGGATTAAGCGCTTCAGCGCGAGGTGGTCGGTTGGCTCAAGCGCTTGAGTTCTTCTTCCGAGATTTCGTCAAATACCCGAACCACCTTCACCACCCCACCCATGCCCCGCACGATGTCGGTGGCCCGTTTGGCTTCACGGCTGGTCACGCGGCCCATCAGGTACACGATGCCGCGCTCGGTGACCACCTTCACCGCATTGGCTTGCAAGTCTTTGGCGTCAATGAAGGCGGCCTTGACTCGGCTGGTGAGCACGGTGTCTTTCGATCGCTGCGTCAGCGAACTGGCGGGCATCTGTGCCAAATCGTTCACCACCGATTGAACGTTTTCTTGACTTTGGGCAATTTTTTCGATGCGCTCTTTTTCTGCCGCAGTGGTGACTTCGCCGCTCAGCAGCACTTTGCGGTTGAAGCTGGTCACGTTCAAATGGATGCGGTCACCCAATTCTTGGCGCACAGCGGAGGCAATTTTGATTTCAATCGCTTGGTCTTCCACTTGTGCACCCGAGGTCCTGCGGTCGGTGACCATGATGCCGGTGGCGACTGCGCCGCCCAAAAGCAAAGGTGCACAACCCGACAGACCCGTCACGGCCACGGCCAAAACGGCACCCGAAAACACCAGAGATTGAAGATTGCGTTTCATTTAAAGAGACTCCTGTTCGCCCAATAATTGGGTATCAATACCATCACACAGACAGTGCAGTACCAAGTGCTGCACTTCGGAAATTCGTGCTGCCCGTTCATGGGGCACACACACGTGAACATCGGTTTCACGCAGTTGACGAGCCAACGCGCCGCCTTGGTGACCGGTCAAGCCCAGTACACTCATTTCCCGCTCATGTGCCGCTTGCGCGGCCTGAATCAGCGCAGGTTCGTTGCCATCCATGCTGATCAGCACCAACACGTCGCCCGTATGGCCAAGCGCCAAAACCTGTTTGGCCATGGCCTGACCCTCGCTCCAGCGGGTGGCCATGAGTGCGTCAGAGGACAAGCACACAGCAGCCAGACCCGGCCGGTCTCGCTCAAAACCACCGACCAAGAGGTTCACCAAGTACTGGGCCAAGGCGGTGGATGGGCCCAAGCCCCCCACCAACACTTTGCCACCGCCGGTGACGGAAGCCAAAACCGCTTGCACAGCCGCATCCACCGGCTTGGCCAAAGTTTCGGCCACCTGGTAGTGCAAATCTGCGCTGTCAATGAAATGTTGTTGGATTCGAAGGTCAAGCATGCGCTGGCGATGATAACCCCGACCTCCATGCTGTTTCACCCGGCTAATGTCAAATCCCATCCCAACAAGGTGTGTTGGTTGTTTTCAGTGGTGCTTCAGCTGGCGTCAAAGGCCGCCTGTAACCACTGTGGCCCACGGGCCTCGATGGCCACCACATCAAAGCGGGCGGGGGGCAAACTGCGCCAGCGCAACAGGTAGTGTTGGGCTGCAAAAATGATGCGCCTCTGCTTGGCGTAGCCGATACTGGCCGCCGCGCCGCCGTGGTCCGTTCGGCTTCGTTGGCGCACCTCGACGAACACCACCGTGCCGTCGCTCTCTTGCATGATCAGGTCGATTTCGCCGCCGCCGCGGCCGGGCGTCCGATAATTGCGCTGCAGCAAGCGCAAACCACGCGCCTGCAAATAGGCCAGCGCCTCGTCTTCGCCCGCATCACCGCGGGCCTTGGTGGTCTGGCCCAGCCCGTCTTTTTTGAGGAATTGCATTGACTCCGTCTCCCTTGTCTGCCTCGTTCGCCAAAGCCTTGGAGGCGGCGCACGACGCTGCCGGATCGCAAAACCACCCGACCAGCACACTGTATGTCGTGGCCACCCCGATTGGCAACTTGGCGGACATCAGCCTGCGTGCGCTTCATGTGTTGGCCAAGGTTGACGCGGTGGCTTGCGAAGACACCCGCCACACCCAGCAAATGTTGCGGGCCTATGGCTTGGACCGCCCGGGCTCACAGCTCTTGGCGGTGCACCAGCACAACGAAACCGAAGCTGCGCAAAACGTCCTGCTTCGCCTGGCCCAAGGGGAGCGTGTGGCCTATGTGAGCGACGCGGGCACCCCCGCCATCAGCGATCCTGGTGCCCGTTTGGTTTCGGTGGTACGAGAAGCGGGTTACCGGGTGTTGCCCTTGCCTGGCGCCAGCAGTGTCACCACCGCACTCAGCGCTTCGGGCATGACGGGGGATGACGGCTTTGTTTTCAGAGGTTTTTTGGCCAGCAAATCGGCTGAGCGGCAGCTCGCGGTGCAAGCTTTGGCGCAAGAAAGCCGCGCCGTGGTGCTGCTGGAGGCGCCGCATCGGATTGAAGCCTTGGCCCAAGCCTTGTCGGTGCTGGGGGAGCGCCGCATCACCGTGGGTCGCGAATTGACCAAGCAGTTTGAACAAATTGACACCTTGGCTGCGCAAGACTTGCCCGCTTGGTTGGCTGAAAAACCCGACCGCCAGCGCGGTGAGTTTGTGTTGGTGCTGCACGATGCACCAGTGGTGGCTTCAAAGGGCGAGGGCCATCGGGTTTTGCAAGTGTTGCTGGCCGAGCTGCCCCTGAAAACAGCCGTCAAACTGGCAGCAGAGATCACAGGCGAGCCCAAAAACCAGCTTTACGACCTGGCCTTGAGTCTGAAAAAAACGGAAGCTTCCTGACCCCGCTTGGCAGGTTATTTCACCATCGCGCCCCAAAGGTGTCACGCAAATTTTGCAGTTCTTGCCCAGTCAGTGCGGTAGTTTGAGGTTGCAGCACCATCAAACGGGCCGTTTCTTCCAGTTCTTCCAAGGTGGCCATGGCCGCACCCGGCGAGTCATGCCACACGTTGGGGCCCAGACGCGGCAGCATCACGGCTCGGATGGGTGTGCCGCGCGCGGCGTATTGGGCGATGAAATCGGCCACTTCTTGCGCCGCAGCGGGGCTGCCGGGGTGGTGATAGGCCGCGATCGGCACATGCCCGACTTTCATCACGAAATAAGGGGTGATGGGTGGCAGCAACTCTGGCCCGGTGGCAGTCAAGCTGAGCGCCACGCAATGGGTGCTGTGGGTGTGAATCACGCAACGTGTGGTGGGTAACTGCACTGTGGCAGCGCCATAAATTTGGCGGTGCATGGCGATTGTTTTGCTGGCCTTGTCACCGCTGATTTGCTGGCCTTGCAAGTCCAATTTGGCCAAACGGGCGGGGTCCAGCCAGCCCAAACAGGCGTCGGTGGGGGTGATGAGAAATCCATCCTCCAGGCGCACGCTGATGTTGCCAGCCGTGGCGTGCACGTAGCCCCGCGCAAACAGACTTTGCCCGACACGGCAGATGTCTTCACGGGCTTGCGACTCGTTCATGGTTTGGCTCCAGCGTCTTCATCTTCCAACAACAGCTGCTGTAAGGCGGTGGTTTCATGGGGGGTCAGGCCAATGGCCCCGTGCAGGTAGTTGCGCATGCCGCCGTGCTGGGCATCTACCGCATCAAAAGCCGCCTGCAAAAACTCGGGTTGTACCCGCCACAACACTTTCATCACATGTGGATGGCCTTGACCTTCCAAGCGGGTATCTCGCTTGTAAAGCTGGTTGGTGAGCAAGTAATCGTGTTCGATGGTGGCGCGGTCCACACCCAGGGCTGACAGCAGCAGTGCCGCGGCAAAACCCGTGCGGTCTTTGCCGGCGGTGCAGTGAAACACCTGCGGGTTGGGCTGTTCCAGCAGGTGCTTCAAAAAGCGGCCGAAAGTATCCGCATTGCGGTTCACGAAATCCCGGTAGGTCTCTCGCATCAGGTCCACAGTTTCTTCGGTGGTGGGCACCACGCCTTGCGCCACCAGCGCTTGCATGCGTGCGATCACTGTGGGCTCGATGGGCAATGCCAAACGCTGCACGCCAGGAATCGCGTAAGGGGTGAGGGTGAATTCGGCCATGCCGCGAAAGTCCAAGCTGTGCCTGACACCCAGTGCTTGCAGTTGGCGGTGGTCTTCAGGCGTGAGCCCTGCCAAATGGTCTGATCGAAAAACCTGACCCCGCCGCACGCGTCGACCCTCGGTGTTGCGGTAACCACCAAGATCACGGAAATTTGAGGCGCCTTGCAGCAAAGCAGTGGGTACCGGGTTCATGGTCATCCAATCAACGATCAATTCGCGTAAATCAAAGCGCTATTGTCGTGTGCCCGCAAAGGGGCATCCGTTGCCCGATGCGACAAGCCTTTGGACACCATGGGCAAGCCAGGTCAGCGCTGTAACCAGAAAAAAAATCAAACAGGTGGCACACGGATTGCTTGTGATGCTCATGCAGCCCGAATCAACGCTTCACTTGAACCCTAGGCCCATCACGCCGGGGCTGATGGCTGTCACCGACGCTTGGCGCAACCCTTTGGGCTTGATGCTGGCCTCTACGGGCGAGGGAGTTTTCGGGGTGGATCTGGACGGTCTGTGCGTCTTCATCAATCCGGCCGGAGCCCGCATGATCGGTCTTGAGTCTGAGCAGGTGCTGGGCCAGAACATGCATGTTCTGACCCACCACTCGCATGGGGACGGGGCACACTACCCGATGGACGATTGCCCGATTTACAACGCTTTTCGAAAAGGCCAGCCTTGCCGCATCGACAGCGAGGTGTTTTGGCGCGCAGACGGCAGCAGTTTCCCGGTGGAGTACTCAAGCTACCCGGTGTTTGACCAAGGCCAGGTGCGCGGTGCGGTGGTCACCTTTGTGGACATCACTGAGCGAAAACGGGCAGAAGACGCATTGCACCAAGCTAAAAGCGAGTTGGAGCAGCGTGTGGCCGAACGCACCCAAGCGCTCGAAACCGCCCTGCAGCAACTGCGCGAGTTGGCGGCCTGGTCTGACGCCGTGCGTGAAGAAGAGCGCACCCGCATTGCCCGCGAGGTGCACGACGAATTAGGCAGTTTGCTGGTGGCGCTCAAGATGGATGTGGGCTGGTTGGACAAGCGCTTGTCAGAACAAGAACAGCGCGCCGCCGTTCAGGCGCAAACCATGCAAGAGACCATGCACGGAAAAATGCGCGAGAAGTGCCAGAACATGAGCCGCTTGATCGAGAACGCGGTGGTCAATGTGGGCCGCATCATCACCGACCTGCGCCCCAGCATTCTGGACCACCAAGGGCTGTGGGGTGCTTTGGAATGGCAAGCGCAAGAGTTTGTGCAGTCCGCCGAACAAGAACTCAAATGGTGCATGGAAGTGGATGAGCAACGTGTGTTGCCCGAGCCCATGGCCATGGCGGTGTTCCGCATTTTTCAGGAAATGCTGAGCAACGTGGGCCGACATGCCCGAGCCCGCACGGTCGATGTCGATATGGTGGAGCGCGAGGGCTGGCTGCACCTGTCGGTCGAGGATGACGGTTGCGGCGCCGAGGCGCATGCCTTCGAATCGGCGCAGGCTTACGGCATCATGGGCATGCGAGAGAGGGCGCGGCATTTTGGCGGCGTGATCGACATCGACAGCCAACCCGGCCGAGGCACCCGCATGCGCTTGTCCATGCCCTTACCCATGGCCTTGTCCCTTGACCAGGAAGCGCCATGACTGGACCTGTTCGTGTGCTGCTGGGCGATGACCACAAGATCGTCCGCGAAGGCCTAAAGATGGTGCTGGCTGACGACCCAGGTCTGCAGGTGGTGGCCGAGGCCGACACTGGCCCTGCAGTGCTGGCGGCCGTGCAAGCCCTGCAAGGTACGCAAGGCCTCGACGTGGTCTTGCTCGACATTGCCATGCCCGGCATGGACGGCCTGGACGTGTTGCAAAACCTGCGACGTGACTGGCCCAGTCTGCCCGTGCTGATGCTCAGCACCTATCCTGAAAAGCAATATGCGGTGCGCTGCATTCAACTGGGTGCCTCGGGTTATTTGAATAAAAGCACCGACACCGACGCCTTGACGGCCGCGCTGCGGCGCGTGGCTGCGGGGGGCATGCATGTTTCACCCGCTACGGCCGAAGTGTTGGCCAGCCTCATCAGCCCGGGCCGCACCAAAAGTGGGATCGAACTGCTCTCGCACCGCGAGCACCAGGTCTATATTTTGTTGACGCAAGGCCACACCGTGAGCGAAATTGGTGCACAACTGAGTCTGGCGCCGAACACGGTGAGCACTTACCGTGCACGCATTCTGGAAAAGACCGGCACCAAGAACGATGTGGAGCTGGCGCTTTACGCGCAAAGTCTGGTTGGCGGACAAGCCGGCGGAGTTCGTTGAAGGCCTGAACAGGCCACGGGTATGAGCCTTGTAGGGCCAGCCCTACAAGGCGTCGATAAGCGACCCGCTAAATCAAGCCGAGCAGCACCGATGGCCTACATCCGCTGTTTTCTGGCCCGCTGCTTGCATAGACCTCGGCATCTTCAACTAACGAGGTTGCCATGTCTGAATTTTTTGATCCGTACAACGCCGACCGCCCCCTGATGCTCAAGTGCAGCTGCGGTCGAGATCATGCGCCTGCCGACCACCACGCAGCGGTGGCTGCCGATGCCGCTGCCGCCCAGTTGCGTGCGCGCTCGGAAACGGCCGAGTTCGAGGCCTACAGTCAGGAATTCATCGAGGCCACCTTGGTCAAGGCCCTGTTTCCGCAGGATCAGGAGCGCCGCATGTTCTTGCGCGCGGTGGGCAAAAAGACCGCCATGGCCGCCATTGCCAGTGTGCTGCCCATGGCCAGCCTGCAAGCCATGGCACAGGAAAAAGGCCCGCTGGAAAAAACCAATTTGAAGATTGGCTTCATCCCGATCACCTGTGCCACCCCGCTGATCATGGCGCATCCCTTGGGCTTTTACAGCAAGCAAGGCCTGAATGTTGAAGTCACCAAGACCGCAGGTTGGGCCCTGGTGCGTGACAAGATGATCAACAAGGAATACGACGCTTCGCATTTCCTCTCGCCCATGCCCCTGGCCATCAGCATGGGGCTGGGCGCCAACGCCACGCCCATGAACGTGGCCACCATCCAGAACATCAACGGGCAGGCCATCACCATGAGCCTGCGCCACAAGGACAACCGCGATCCCAAGAACTGGAAGGGCTTCAAGTTCGGCGTGCCCTTTGACTACTCGATGCACAACTTCCTGTTGCGCTACTACCTGGCTGAAAGCGGCCTGAACCCCGACACCGATGTGCAGATCCGCGTGATCCCGCCCGCCGAGATGGTGGCCAATTTGCGTGCCGGCAACATCGACGGTTTCCTCGGCCCCGATCCGTTCAACCAGCGTGCGGTGTTCGACGAAGTCGGCTTCATCCATGTGCTGACCAAGGACTTGTGGAACGGTCACCCTTGCTGCGCTTTTGGCACCAGCACCGAGTTCATCCAGAAGAACCCCAACACCTTTGCTGCGCTTTATCGCGCCGTGCTCACCGCTGCGGCCATGGCGCGGCAGCCGGGCAACCGGGAGTTGATCGCCAAGGTGATCTCGCCTGCGCAGTACCTGAACCAGCCTGAAGCCGTGCTCAGCCAGGTGCTGACCGGCAAATTTGCCGACGGCCTGGGCAAGGTCGTGAACGTGCCCGACCGCGCCGACTTTGATCCCATGCCTTGGCAAAGCATGGCCGTGTGGATGCTCACGCAGATGAAGCGTTGGGGCTACATCAAGGGTCAAGTGGACTATAAGCAGATCGCCGAAAAGGTGTTCCTGATCACCGATGCACGCAAGCACATGAAAGAGCTGGGTCAGAGTTTTGCGGCGACCACGCCCTACCCCAAGCACAAGATCATGGGCAAAGAGTTTGACTCGGCCAAACCCGAGGAATACCTCAAGACCTTTGCGATTCACAAGATGGGTTGAAGCACCATGAAAACCACGCACCTCAATTTGCGGGCCGCCATGGTCTCGCTGCTCATGTTCCTGGTGTTTCTGGGGGCGTGGCAGCTGTCGGCCACCGCACCCACGGTGGCTGGTGCCGCCAAGGCAGGCATGACGGCCGAAGAAATCGAGTACCAGAAGATGATGGGCAAAGATCCGGGCGCCGTCAAAAGCACCGGCTTTCCGCCACCCCTGGAGGTGGGCAAAGCCATCGTGGGGCACCTGGCCGATCCGTTTTATGACAACGGCCCCAACGACAAGGGCATTGGCATTCAGCTGGCGCACTCGCTGGGCCGCGTGGCGCTGGGCTTTTTCCTGGCCGTGCTGGTGGCGCTGCCCGTGGGTTTCATGATCGGCATGTCGCCCCTCATGCGCAAGGCGTTCGATCCTTTTGTGCAGGTGCTCAAGCCCATCAGCCCGCTGGCCTGGATGCCGTTGGCGCTGTACACGCTGAAAGACTCGGATGTGAGCGGCATCTTCGTCATCTTCATCTGCTCGGTCTGGCCCATGTTGATCAACACCGCTTTTGGCGTGGCTTCCGTCAAGCGTGAATGGCTCAATGTCGCCAGTACGCTGGAAGTCACTCCGTTACGCAAAGCCTTTAGGGTCATCTTGCCTGCCGCAGCGCCCACCATCGTCACCGGCATGCGCATCAGCATGGGCATTGCCTGGCTGGTGATTGTGGCCGCCGAGATGCTGGTGGGTGGCACAGGCGTGGGTTATTTCGTATGGAACGAGTGGAACAACCTCTCGCTGGTGAACGTGATCTTTGCCGTCTTGGTGATCGGCCTGGTGGGCATGCTGTTGGATCTGGCATTTGCGCAATTGCAAAAGGCGGTGACCTATGTGGAGTGACACCTCGGAACGCTCGCTGAAGGCACTTTTGCCGACCCACTTCACCGTATCCCCAACCAAGGCCAAAGCCATGAATGCTTTCCTGCAAATCGAAAAACTGGGCAAGGCCTACCAAAGCGACAAGCCGGTGTTTTCGGACGTGTCTTTCACCATCGACAAGGGCGAGTTCGTTTGCATCATTGGCCATTCGGGCTGCGGCAAGACCACCATCCTGAACGTGTTGGCCGGTCTGGACACTGCGTCTGCAGGCCATGCCTTCATGGACGGTCGCGAGATCGCAGGCCCGAGCCTCGAGCGCGGTGTGGTGTTCCAAAGCCATGCGCTCATGCCCTGGCTCACGGTGCGGCAAAACATCGCGTTTGCTGTTCGGTCCAAGTGGCCCGAATGGAAAACCTCGCAGGTCAACGCGCATGTGGAAAAGCACGTCGGCATGGTCGGCCTGCTGCACGCCATCGACAAAAAACCCAGTCAGCTCTCGGGTGGCATGAAGCAGCGCGTGGGCATTGCCCGGGCCTTTGCCATCCAGCCCAAGATGCTGCTGCTCGACGAGCCTTTTGGGGCGCTTGATGCGCTCACGCGCGGCACTATCCAGGACGAGCTGATGGGCATTGTGCGCCAGACGCAGCAGACTGTTTTCATGATCACGCACGACGTGGATGAGGCCATTTTGCTGTCCGACCGCATCCTGCTCATGAGCAACGGCAACGACTCAGTCGGCGGCTATGTGCCCGGCGGTCTGGCCGAAGTGGTGGTCAACCCACTGCCGCGCGAACGCACCCGTGCCCAGCTGCACCACTTGCCTGGCTATTACGACATGCGCAACCACATCGTCGACTTTTTGGTGTCCCGCGCCAAAGCCCACTGATGCCATTTCTTTTTTTATCAACCCCCTCAAGAGGTCTTTCATGAACCGTTTAGAAGTCACCGAAAAAATCATCACCACCAAAGTCGCCAAAGGCATCAAGTGGAGCGATGTCGCCGAGAAAGTCGGCTTGTCCAAGGAATGGGTCACCGCAGGTTGCCTGGGCCAAATGACGTTTGACGCCAAGCAAGCCAAAATCATCGGCAAGATCTTTGGTCTGACGGCCGACGAGATCAAATGGCTGCAGGTCGTGCCCTACAAAGGCTCCTTGCCCAGCCAGGTGCCCACCGACCCGCTGATCTACCGCTGGTACGAAATCGTCAGCGTCTACGGCACCACCATCAAGGAGCTGATCCACGAAGAATTTGGCGACGGCATCATGAGTGCCATCGACTTCAGCATGGACATCGTGCGCCAACCCGACCCCAAGGGTGACCGGGTGAATGTGGTGTTGTCGGGCAAGTTCCTGCCATACAAACAGTACTGAGCTGCTGTGCCCTGCGGGGCATTCCAAAGCCGTGGTGAACACTGTCACCACGGCTTTTTGTTGTGGGCCGATCAGTGCAATGACAAAGGCAACGAAGTGGTCTTGACCCGGACCACCGCATCACGCACAGCGTAAGGCTGGGCGCAGGGCTGCACGGTGCTGTCGCGCATGTCCGCCTGGCACTGAGCAGCGCAAACCAGGGCTGCGGTCAGCGTCTGGGCCTGGCGCAAGATGGGTTCAATGAAACGGCTGGACTGGCCATTCACACTGATGCAGTCACCCAGGGCGTAAATCTGCGGCACGCTGGTTTGCAGGGTTTGTGCATCCACGGCAATGCCGTTTTGCCAAACCAAGCCCGCGCTGCGCGCCAGGCGAGTGGGCGTGACCAAGCCGGTGGCGGCGACCACCTGATCGGCCATCACGGTTTGCCCATCGCTGGTGGTCAGCCGGTACTGGTCGCCCTGCCGCTGCAGGTCTTGCAGTTGCACCGCGCCCATGAAGTGGATGGGCAAACCAGACCACGCGGCCAGCAAGGGTTCTCCCGCCTGGTCGGCTGGCCAGCGCGCCAGAGGCCGCGCCTGGGTGTCGATGAGCGTCACCCGGTGTCCGCCCAGGGCCAGGTCGTTGGCCAGTTCGCTGCCAATCAATCCGGCCCCCACGATGGCCACATGCCGGGGCGTGGTGCCCAGCGCAGCCTGAAAGCGCTGGTAGGCCTGCAGGTGGTTGATGCGCCAGCACAGGTCGGCGCGCAAGGGCGCAGGCAAAGCGGCTTCGGCGCCGTGGGCCAGCACCAGATGGGCGTAGCGCAGGGGCCCTTGGGTGGTGCGCAGTGTGCGGCTTTCGGGGCAGATGTGCAGCGCTTGGGTGTGCGCCAGCAGCCGCACTTGCCAGCGCGCTGCGGCTTCGCTGCTGGTTTCTTTGACCAATGCCTGGGGTTGGATCTGGCGGGCCATGGCGACCGACAACAGGGGTTTGTCGTACACATCACCAGCGCAAGCGGTGACCAGCGTGATGGGTGTGTCGGGCAATTGGCTGCGCAGGTTTTGCACCAGTTGCCAGCCCGCTTTGCCCGCCCCCACCACCACGATGCCGGGCGCCGAGCGTGGGCTAGCCAAATGCGTGCCCGCCATGCTGGCCGAACTGTTTTGAAGGGCGCTCAGGTTTGGCGCAACATACAGCTCGAAGTCCGACTTGGTCACGCCGCACAAGGGGCATGCCCAGTCTTCGGGGATGTCGGCAAAGCGCGTACCCGCCAACAGGCCGCTGTCGGGGTCGCCATCTTGCTCGTTGTAGATGTAGCCGCAGGCGTGGCAAATGTAGAGCTGCCAGGCGCCATCGGCTGGCGCGAGGCTGGCGCGAGGGGTGGCGACACTCATGCGGGCATCTCCTGGGCACTCAGGCGGGCCATTTCTTTGCGCAGGTGCTTGATGGCGGGCGTGACGATCGCAACAAACTGCGCTTCGCGCACGCGGCGCTGTACCTCCGACTGCATCAGGTAGCCGCGCGCGCCTTGGTGCAGCAAGGCCGAGTTGGCGGCCCGCAGGGACAGCTCGGCACAGTGGCTGCGGGCGTCCAGCACGCTGATGAAGTAGTCGGTCGAGGCGTCGAACGGGGTTTCGGCCAGCTTCATGATGCGGGCCAGCAGCGCGTCGAATTCGGCTTGCAGATCGGCGGGCCGGTCTTCGAGGTACTGGTTGACATGGCCGAGCTGGCCTTCCACGGCCCACATGCTGGCGATGGCACCCTGGATGATGCCGGCCGCCATGCCACATTGCAGCAGCACAAAGCCGCCGCGAATGCGCGCGATGAAGGGCTTGGCCGGGTCGGCCACCAGGTCGTCGGTGCCGACAAACAGGTCTTTGCAATGCACGCTGAAGGTGCCTGTGCCCTCCATTCCCGAAAATTCCGGGCAGGCTTTGAGCGTCACGCCTGGCGCATCGCAGCGCAGCATGAACATGATCTCGCGGCTGGCGCTTTCGTCTGCCGTGCTGACTGCGGCAATCGCGCCAAAGTAGTGGTCTGCCGCCAGGTTGCTGACCCAGGGCAAAGTGCCGTTGATGCGGTAACCGCCCTCTACCGGCGTGGCCTTGAGCAGCAAGGCTTCGATTTTCGCGAAGCTTTTCATCGGGTTGGACAGGCCGGTGCCGCCCAGCGACTCGCCGCGCACATGGCGCGCCAGGCGTTCGCCTGCCAGTGCCGGATTGCCCGAAGCCTGCATATACAGCCCGGCCACGGATTGGCACCACATCATGAAGCCGGTGGCCCCACACACCTTGGACGCCTCGGCCATGGCCACAATGGCCAAACCAAAGTCGCCGGGCGTGCCGTCGGCTTGGGGCAAATGCGCACCCATCGCGCCCGCTGCCGCCAGCTGTTTCAGAACAGCTTCTGGGTAAGCACCGCGATCGATGGCGTGTGCCTGCTGTGCCAGCGGGCCTTGGGCAATGGCGCGCACGGCCTCAATGAGCGGCTTGGGTCGGGCAGCAAGTTCGGGGGGCAGGTCGGCGGGGTTCATGAAAGCTCCAGAAAGAAGGTGAGCCCTGCTGCACAGGCCGCAGGGTCAAAGACAAGGATCAATGGGCGGGTGCGTCAGAGCCAGACCTGCCGTTGTGGACGCCTCAGACCATCGAGATCTCAAAGGGGATCGGGTTGCGCATGCTGTTGGCCACGGGCGAGTAGAAGTTGGCGTGTTGCACGATCTCGTCCAGCACTTCGCGCGGGGCATCACCTTCCACCAACACCTTCACGCGGATGGCCTGAAAGCCCATTTGAGGGGGCGTCATCTCCAAAGCACCGCCTGCACCCCACGCGGCGGGGTTGCCAATGTCGCCCTCCAGAAAGACTTCGAGCTTGCTGAGCTTGACGCGTTTCCAGGTGGCCACGGCAGTCACGCCCACGGCGATGCAGCCGCCCAGACCCGACAGCACGATCTCGCCGGGTGCTGGTGCGGTGTCTTCGCCAAACAGGTGCAGCGGCTCGTCGACCACCACGGTGTGTTGGTCGCCCACTGAAGACAAGGAGCGGTACTGCCCTTCCATGACGGTGTGGACCTTGTTGGTGCCGCGCCGCGCCGGGTTGGCTTTGCCGCCAGCGGCAAATGTGGCCAGGCCCTGGGCGTCGATGGGCCGCAAATAGGCTTTGATGGTGGTGGGGTTGTCGAGGGTGGCAGCGTCGGTCATGGCAAGTCCTTGGGCATTGAGGGTTGTAAAACAGGGCATGCAGCGATGCCTGTGACCATGACTTTGCAAAGGCCGTGCCAGGGCCGTGTGTCAGCGGACTGGTGCAGATTTGAAGCACGCAAGTGCTTCATTTACAAGGGATTTTGGCTTTCAAGAGGCTTGTAGCTTTGTGTAGTGGTGGCATGACCGGGCTGCCATGGGTCGAGGGCTTGAACATTGTGTTGACAATGTGTCAACACAATGTCCGATCAGCGCAAACCGGCTTTGCGCAGCCGGTAGGCAAACTGGCGCAAAGTCAGCCCCAGGCTTTGGGCGGCGCGGGATTGGTTGCCCTGATGCTGGTCCAGGGCTTGCTGCAACACCTGCACCGTGTGCGAGTGCGCGCTTTCGTAAGGCCGCACGCCCAACGCCGCTGAGCCAGGTCGCTCGAGTGCCGGAGGCTGACCCGTGGTGGGCCCTGGAACGTCTGCCATGGCAACTGCGGACTTTGGCGCAGCGGACGTGAGGGCTGGCGTGGCCGAAGCTTGAGGCAAAAAGGGCTTCAACTGCCCGGGGGTGAGCAAAGTTTGATCGGCCAGCAACACCACGCGTTCGATGCAATTACCCAGCTCGCGGATGTTGCCGGGCCAGGGCTGCTGCGTCAGGGTGTCCAGTGCCTCAGGGCTGAGGTACACGTTTTTCTGGTGCGTCTGGTTGGCCCGGTTGACAAAGTGCAGAGCCAGTTCGCGGATGTCGCCAAGGCGCTCGGCCAGTGACGGCAGCCGGATCGGGATCACGTTCAGGCGGTAATACAGGTCTTGCCGAAAGAGGCCGGCCTGCACCTGGGCGGCCAAGTCGCGGTTGGTGGCGGCCACCAGGCGCACATTCACCTTGACCTCGCGCTGGCTGCCCAGCCGAACCACCGCGCCCTCTTGCAAGGTGCGCAGCAGTTTCGACTGCAGGGACAAAGGCAGCTCGCCGATTTCATCCAGAAAGATGGTGCCGCCATGCGCCTGCTCGAACCAGCCGGGCCGCGCTTGGTGCGCCCCGGTGAAAGCGCCACGTTCGTGGCCAAACAGCTCCGACTCGAACAGCGTGTCCGGAATCGCCGAGCAGTTCACCTTGATGAAGGGCTGGGTCGAGCGCGGGCTGGCCAGGTGCACCGCTCTGGCAAACAACTCTTTGCCCGTGCCGGATTCGCCCAGCAAGAGAACGGTGGCTTGTGACTGCGACACCCGTTCCAGCTCGGACAAGGCCTGCAACAAAGCGGGTGAGCTGCCGATCAGCCCATAGCGTGCGGCGTGCGTGCTCAGCGCTTGCGACAAGGCCGCATTGCGGGCCCGCAGGTGGCGAGTTTGCTCGTTGACCAGTTGCTCCATGTGCAGCACTTGCCCGGCCAAGGTGGCCAGCACCTTCAACACAGCCAGGTCGTCGTTCAAATGGCGCTGGCGGCTGCGAATGCGGTGGCAGCCCAGCACACCCACCGTGGTATTGCCCAGGGTGATGGGCAAGGCCAGGTAGGCCACCGTCTCGGCAGGAAACTGCTCTGCGGCCACTGAGCGGAACAAAAACAAGGGCTCGTGGGCAATGTCCTGAACAATCGCGGGCAAACCGCTTTGCAGCGCCCGCCCCGTGATGCCTTCGCCCTCGGCATACACCCCCCGGCGCATCTCCATACCGGTCAAGCCATAGGCATGGCGGATCGAAGCGGTGGCCGGCCCCAGGGCGGCGCCCACAGCCGGTGTGTCGCGCAGCACAATGCGCCCCCGGTTCAGACCCAGCAACTCGCTCATCAAATGCAGCATCTCGCGCAACACCTCGTCTGAGGCCAGGCTGCGACCTACCCATTTCATGACCTCGCGCATGAGCAAGAGTTCTTGCTCGCGCCAATGGGCCTCGGAAGGTGTGGGGTCTGGAATGGGGGTGGTGCGCATGCTTTTGGGGTAAGCAAACTTTGGACCATGCTGAGGGCGGCCTAGCCATTTGATGACCTGATGGTTGGGGGTGAGACCTCACCCGGTTAAAATCTAACCAACCCCCAAGGAGCGTTGCAGCCCGCCGCCGTCAAGGCGCAGCAGGTCAGGCTTGGGGCCGTTCAATGTCTGAATGATCTTGCACAACGACGCTCACCTGATGATCCAAGGTGAGCCCGTGTCCGTTGTCGCGTCTGAAACCGTCTCTGTCGCCCCCATGAAGCTGTCCGGTCTGGAGCCTGTCTCCATCGGCACAAAGTCTCTTTTCGTCAACGTGGGCGAGCGCACCAACGTCACCGGCTCCAAAGCCTTTGCCCGCATGATTTTGAACGGTGAGTACGAACAGGCCTTGGCCGTGGCGCGTCAGCAGGTTGAAAACGGTGCGCAAATCATCGACGTCAACATGGACGAAGCCATGCTGGACAGCCAAGCGGCCATGGTGCGGTTTTTGAACCTGATGGCGGGTGAGCCCGACATCGCCCGCGTGCCGGTGATGGTGGATTCGAGCAAATGGACCGTGATCGAGGCCGGTTTGCGCTGCATCCAGGGCAAGGGCATCGTCAACTCCATCAGCATGAAAGAAGGCTTGGACGAGTTCAAGCGCCAGGCCAAGCTGGTCAAGCGTTATGGCGCTGCGGCTGTGGTCATGGCCTTTGACGAGAAAGGCCAGGCAGACACCTACCAACGCAAAGTGGAGATTTGCGAACGCGCTTACCGCGTGCTGGTGGACGAGGTGGGATTTCCCCCAGAAGACATCATTTTTGACCCCAATATTTTTGCGATCGCCACCGGTATCGAAGAGCACGACAACTACGCCGTGGACTTTATTGAGGCCACACGCTGGATCAAACAGAACCTGCCTGGTGCCAAGGTCAGCGGTGGCGTGTCCAACGTGTCTTTCAGCTTTCGGGGTAATGACCCGGTGCGCGAGGCCATCCACACCGTGTTCCTGTACCACGCGATTCAGGCGGGCATGGACATGGGCATCGTGAACGCGGGCATGGTCGGTGTTTATGACGACATTGAACCGGTGCTGCGCGAGCGTGTGGAGGACGTGGTTTTGAACCGTCGTCCAGATGCGGGCGAGCGTTTGATCGAAGTGGCCGACAGCGCCAAAGGCGCAGCCAAAGACGAGAGCACCAAACTCGCGTGGCGCGGCACCGCAGAGGTGCCCGTGAGCGTGGCGCAGCGTTTGAGCCACGCGCTGGTGCACGGCATCACTGACTTCATCAACGAAGACACCGAAGCCGCTTACCAAGACCTGTTGGCCCAAGGCGGTCGTCCGCTGCATGTGATCGAAGGCCCGTTGATGGACGGCATGAATGTGGTCGGAGACCTGTTCGGCCAAGGCAAGATGTTCTTGCCGCAAGTGGTGAAAAGCGCCCGCGTGATGAAGCAGGCCGTGGCGCATTTGTTGCCCTACATCGAGGCCGAAAAGTTGGCACAAGAAGCTGCTGGCGAAGACGTGAAGGCCAAGGGCAAGATCGTGATCGCCACCGTCAAGGGCGATGTGCACGACATCGGCAAGAACATCGTCACGGTGGTTTTGCAGTGCAACAACTTTGAAGTGGTCAACATGGGCGTGATGGTGCCCTGCCACGAAATTTTGGCCAAAGCCAAGCAAGAAAACGCCGACATCATTGGTCTGTCCGGCTTGATCACGCCCAGCCTGGAAGAGATGCAGTACGTCGCCAGCGAGATGGAAAAAGACCCGTATTTCCGCGAGCGCCAAATGCCGCTGCTCATTGGCGGCGCCACCTGCAGCCGCGTGCACACGGCCGTCAAGATCGCGCCCCATTACAGCGGCCCCGTGGTTTATGTGCCCGACGCTTCGCGCAGCGTGGGCGTGGCCCAGGGTTTGTTGTCCGAGCAAGCGGCCAAGTTCATTGCCGACCTGAACACCGATTACGACAAGGTGCGCGAACAGCACGCCAACAAAAAGCAAACCCCTATGTGGACGCTGGCGCAGGCCCGCTCGAATAAGACACCGATCGACTGGTCGCAAGGCCTGCCCGCTGCACCCAAATTCATTGGCCGCCGCCTGTTCAAGAACTACGACCTGGCCGAGATCGCGAAGTACATCGACTGGGGCCCTTTCTTCCAGACTTGGGACCTGGCCGGGCCTTTCCCCGCGATCCTCGACGACGACGTGGTGGGCGAGCAGGCGCGCAAGGTCTACGCAGACGGACAAGCCATGTTGCAAAAAATCATCGATGGTCGTTGGGTCACGGCCAATGCGGTGTTGGGCCTTTACCCCGCCAACAGCGTGAACGACGATGACATCGCGCTGTACACCGATGCATCGCGCAGCCAAGTGGCCATGACTTGGCGCGGCCTGCGTCAGCAGACCGAGAAGCACATGATCGATGGGGTCATGCGCCCCAGCCGTTGCCTGGCCGACTTTGTCGCGCCACAAGGCAGCGCACCAGATCATGTGGGTATTTTTGCCGTTACAGCGGGCATCGGTGCCGACAAACGCGCTGCGGCTTTTGAAGCCGCGCACGACGATTACAGCGCGATCATGCTCAAGTCACTGGCTGACCGACTGGCCGAAGCGCTGGCCGAATGTCTGCACAAAAAGGTACGCACCGACCTGTGGGGTTATGCGGCAGCGGAGTCGCTGAGCAACGAAGAGTTGATTGCCGAAAAATACCAAGGCATTCGCCCTGCACCTGGTTACCCTGCCTGCCCTGATCACAGTGCCAAAAAGGCCATGTTCGAGTTGCTGCAATGCGAAGACATTGGCATGGGCCTGACCGAAAGCCTGGCCATGACGCCCGCAGCCAGCGTGTCTGGTTTTTACATCGCACACCCAGATGCGCAGTATTTCAGCGTGGGCAAAGTGGGTGACGACCAGGTGCACAATTTGGCCGAGCGCAGTGGCGTGCAGGTCAAAGACCTGCAGCGCTTGTTGGCCCCCAACCTGTAAGGCCCCATGCAAAATTTCTGGACATCCTGTGGTCATCAGCATCTGACGCGCAATGAGCGCGGCTGGATGACTGCCACGCCCGACTACTGGCGTTTGTGGTTAGAGCGTCCAGAGCTGGCGCTGGTTCCAGAGTCGTGCAAAGCCGAAAAGCGCTTGCACCAAGCGCTGTTGGACGCACCTTTGCTGCAGGTGACGCCTGCACAACTCAAGGCCTTCAAGGACGATGATGCGCGTGAAAACTACGAGTTGTTTTTGCGTTTTCGAGACGAAGTGGAAAGTGCCGGTTCTCTGGAGGCGGCGTACACAGCGTGGCAAAAGTCCGGCAACATCCAAATGCCACCGCTTTTCATCGACGTGGTGGTGCAAGCGATCGTGTGCAATGTGCTGGGTGATGTGCAAGATGCTTGGGTTTGGCGGGCGGCCGAGTTGCTGTTTCGCCGCCAGCGCATCACCATCGAAGGGGGCCGCGTTTTGTCGGGGGACAGCGACACACTGGACAGCCTCAAAGCCACCGGCGGTTTGGGCGAGATGGGGCGTTTGTTGATGGAGGGTGGTGCCACGCTCAAGGCCGTGGACGTGAAGGTGCTGCACCCAGACAACGCTGAGCGTTATTTTGCGCAGCGTGAAGGCTTGAGCCGGTACGCGTTTTTGCTCGACATGACGCACGAGCTCCAAAACGAATTGCCGCACGGTTTGATTTTGAGCATGGTCAATGCCCGCTCTGGGCTCAAGGCCCTGTCGGTGGTGTTGACCCGCTGGGTACAGCACTTTTTGGGGGTCGCCGTCAGCATCGAGCCAGTGCAAAAGGTGGACGACCCTGCTTGGCGTTGGCACGTGGGCTTGGACGCCACAGCCACCGCTTTGCTCAACGACCTCTACCAAGGCGTTGAGCTGGACGCCAAGCGTCAGCAGCAACTCATCAGCTTGTTCAAGCTGCGTTTTGACAACCCGGATGACATGCGCGCTGATGTGCGTGGCAAAACGGTTTATCTGGGTGTGGCCATGAACGAGCAGGGTTTGCTCAAACTCAAGCCGCAAAACCTGCTGCTGAATTTACCGTTGGCACACGAGGTTTGAATACAGCAGGGTTTTCGGCATTTTTCAACCGAAGGTATTTGGGGTCAATCCATGCGTTTTCGCCAAAGCTTTGTGTGGCTGCTGCTGATCCTGGCCATCGGTGCATTTGTCCACCTGGATTTGGGGCATTACCTTGGCTTTGAGCAACTCAAGGCCAGCCAGGCCGGATTCGTGCAGCTGCATGCGCAGCAGCCTTTCACGGTCGCGGCTTCTTACGTCGTGTTGTATGTGCTGGCCACAGCTTTGTCGATACCGGGGGCGGTCATCATCACCCTAGCGGGCGGCGCTGTCTTTGGCCTGTGGCAAGGCTTGTTGCTGGTCTCGTTTGCTTCCACCATCGGTGCTACTTTGGCTTTTCTGGTTTCGCGTTTTGTGCTGCGCGAGTGGGTCGAAGCCCGCTTCGGTCAGCGCTTGGCCGACATCAACGCTGGCGTGAACAAAGAGGGGGCGTTTTACCTGTTCAGCTTGCGCTTGATCCCGGTGGTGCCTTTCTTCCTCATCAACCTGCTCATGGGCCTGACGCGCATGAAGACCTGGACCTTTTTCTGGGTGAGCCAGCTGGGCATGCTGGCGGGTACGGCGGTGTATGTGAATGCGGGCACGCAACTGGCGCAACTTGAGTCGGTGCAGGGCATTTTGAGCCCGGCGCTTTTGGGCAGCTTTGTGTTGCTGGGCATCTTTCCGTTGATCGCGCGCCGCATCGTGGCAGCGGTGCAAAAGCGCAAAGTCTACGCTCGCTGGGCCAGCGTGCGCCCCAAGACCTTTGACCGCAACCTGATCGTGATCGGTGGGGGTGCGGCGGGTTTGGTGTCGGCCTACATTGCCGCCGCTGTCAAAGCCAAGGTGACGTTGATCGAAGCGCACAAGATGGGCGGTGACTGCCTGAACTACGGCTGCGTGCCGAGCAAGGCCTTGATCAAGAGCGCAAAAATAGCGCACCAGATGCGCCACGGCGCGAAGTACGGCCTGAGCGACACCACGCCGCTTTTCAGTTTCAAAGCGGTGATGCAGCGTGTGCACGACGTGATCCGCGCCATCGAGCCCCACGACAGTGTGGCGCGCTACAACGGCCTGGGCGTGGAAGTGCTGCAGGGCTTTGGCAAGTTGGTCAACCCGTGGACAGTGGAAGTGACTTTGAACGACGGCCAGGTGCAGCGCCTGACGGCGCGGAGCATCGTGATCGCGGCGGGCGCACGCCCCATGGTGCCGTCCTTGCCGGGCCTCGATGACGTGGGCTACGTCACCAGCGACACCCTGTGGGACGAGTTTGCCAAGTTGGATGACATTCCGAAGCGCATCGTGGTGCTGGGTGGCGGGCCGATTGGTTGTGAGCTGTCGCAAAGTTTCGTCCGGCTGGGCGCACAGGTCACACAGGTCGAGATGGGCGAGCGCATCATGGTGCGCGAGGACGAAGAGGTGTCTGCGTTGGTGCGTGACGCGTTGCAGGCCGATGGCGTGCAGGTGCTTACCGGACACAAGGCGCTGCGCTGCGAGCGTCGGGGTGAGGACAAAATTTTGGTGGTCAGCAGACAAGGAGAAGGGCAAGGACAAGAAGTCGACATCGTCTTTGATGCCTTGGTCTGCGCCGTGGGCCGTGTGGCACGCCTGCAAGGCTATGGCCTCGAGGACATGGGTGTGCCCACGCACCGCACGGTGGACACCAACGAGTACCTGCAAACGCTTTACCCCAATATATATGCCGCAGGTGATGTGGCTGGGCCTTACCAGCTCACCCATGTGGCCGCGCATCAGGCTTGGTATGCGGCGGTCAATGCGCTGTTTGGCGATTTCAAATCCTTCAAGGTGGATTACCGGGTGATTCCCTGGACCACCTTCGTCGACCCCGAGGTGGCGCGTGTCGGTCTGAACGAGCAAGAGGCGCAAGCCCAAGGCATCGCGTATGAGGTGACGAAGTACGGCATCGACAACTTGGATCGAGCGATTGCAGACAGTGAGGCTCATGGCTTTGTGAAGGTGCTCACTGTGCCCGGCAAGGACCGCATTTTGGGCGTGACCATCGTGGGCTCACACGCAAGCGATTTGCTGGCCGAATACGTGCTGGCCATGAAGCATGGCCTGGGGTTAAACAAGATCCTGGGCACCATCCACACCTACCCGACCATGGCCGAGGCCAACAAGTACGCGGCGGGTGAATGGAAGCGTGCGCACGCGCCACAGAAGTTATTGGCTTGGGTGAAGAAGTTCCACGATTGGCGGCGCGGATGAACCCTTTTTTGAATCCGGCTCTTGCGCTGCTGGCGCTGGGCATGGCCTGTGCCACCACACCTGCCTTCGCACAAAGTTTGTCGCCTTTGGTGCCCGCCGATGGCGCAGCCGCCAGGACTTGGCGTTTCGTGGGCTTTCCCAAGTCCAAGGCCGACATTCCGGCCACGCGATTTGAGTTGGCCGAGGTGCAAGGCGAGCGAGCGCTCAAGGTCAGCACCCGCGCTTCGTATGGCACCTGGGTGCATGATCTGCCCAGAGTCTACGCGGGTCGGCTGCAATGGCGTTGGCGTCTGGACCAGCCGCTCACCACAGACAAAGGCGGCAAAGTTGTGGCCGACATCCTGACCAAAGCGGGTGACGACGCGGCGCTCAAAGTGTGTGTGATGTTCGACCACCCGTTGGACCGTGTGCCGTTCGTGGAGCGCACTTTGCTGCGCATTGCCCGCAGCGTGAGTGGCGAAGACCTGCCAGCCGCCACGCTGTGCTACGTGTGGGATGGCGTTCACCCTGCGGGCCTGCAAGGCGCCAACCCCTACACCCAACGCGTGCGTTTCATCACGCTGCAAGGCAAGGATGCGCCCTTGGCCCAATGGCAAGCCGAAACCCGCGACGTGGCAGCCGACTTTGCCAGGCTGTTTGCCGAAGAGTTGCCTGCAGGTTCAGCTGTGCCCAAAGTGCGTGCGGTGCTGATTGGCGCAGACAGCGACAACACGGGCAGTCAGAGTGTGGGCTGGGTCAAGGCGATGGACTGGACACGCTGAAGGTTTGGTGCGTTTGAACGGGTCGAGGGCTTTGCCGGGTTGATGGGCCTGCATCCGAAAGGATGCGTCCAGTGTCAGGCGGCCTTTTTGCCGTACAAATCATCCAACAGCGCTAAGCCGTTCGCGTATTGGGCCGCACTGCGTTTCTCTTCTTGACGGACTCGCCATTTGCGCAGTGGTTGGCCATCTTGCAATTGCTGCACCAAATAGGGCACCCAGCGGCGCGCGCGATGGGCCGTCACCAGGCAGTGGGAGGCATCGGTGTCTGCCTTGGTGCCTGCTTCAGCGCCCGACTCCGCACGTTCAACGCCGACAAACTGCGCCACCACACTCAGGTTGTCCGAATCGTCAGGGCTTTGAGCCAGCAACTTGAAGCCTGCGGTCTCCAACAATTTGCGCAAGGTGGGGCCCGTGAAATACAAGGTGTGTGCCCTGAAAAACATGTAATCCGGTGAGCACAAGCGCGTGGCGTTGGGCACCTCGATGTACAACAAACCGGTGGCTTTGAGTTTTTCGCCCATGGTGCGCAAGGCTGAAACGGGTTCAGCCAGATGCTCCAAAACATGGAACATCGAAATCAAATCCAAAGCACCCACTGGTTCATGGGACAAGCCTTGCTGCAAGGTGCTGTTGTTGACGTGGATGCCCAGCATGTTTTGGGCGTAGGTGGCATAGCCTGCGTGCGGCTCAATGCCCTTGGCCTGAAATCCGAGTGTTTGCAACAGGTACACAAACTCTCCACTGCTCGAACCGATGTCCAAGCTGCGTTGGGATGTGAGGTCGGTGTCGGACCAGCGTGCATCCGTGTTCTGACACAACCACTGCCAACGCCACTGCGCATTTCGACCTGCACGCAAAACATGGCGCAAGGCTGGTTGAACAGCTGATTTGTAGGCTTGTCGGTATTGGTTAGCGTACCAGTCGGCCAACTCCTGATCGCTGGGCAGAGGGTCTATGCGGCCCAAGCCGCAACCGTTGCAAGACACGGTGAGCAAGGCATCGCCTGTTTTGCCATCCTTGTTGGCAATGACTTGTGCTGAACGTTCACCGCAGCAAGGGCAGGCGGTATGGGCGTTTAAGGGCGTGCCTGTGGGGGTGTTTGCAGGGGCAGATGTATTCATTTCTTCATTGTAATTTCCGCCAATCCCCCTATTTTTAAGGGTATTCATCAGCTCGACTCACCGCATTTTTTTGGGCTGGACAGCGTCGAAAAGTGCAAGACCAACTTCAAAAAACATAGACTTAGATCTATATATAAACACTTGAAAATCAATTTTACAATTCAATGTTCTGTTCATAGGATCTCCTGCAAGGAGGTGTCAAATGAACACATTGTTAGACCCAGCGATTCTTTTTTTCGTTTTCGGTGTTGCCGCAGGAATCTTTAAATCCAATTTGGAAATTCCTCGGTCGATTGCTAAATTTTTGTCGTTGTACCTGCTGATGGCCTTGGGGCTGAAGGGTGGTTTTGCTTTGGCCAAGTCGGGGATGGACACGTCTGTTGCCATCAGCTTGGGAGCGGCTTTGGCCATGGCTTTTTTGGTTCCAACACTGGGGTATGCCCTGCTGAAAAATCGCATTGCGCGATTTGATGCGGCGGCTGTGGCTGCGGCTTATGGGTCAGTCAGCGCGGTGACGTTTGTAACGGCGATCCAATTATTGGAGGCCGGTGGTTTGAATTTTGGTGGGCACATGACGGTGGCCATGGTCATCATGGAATCACCGGCAATCATCATGGCTGTGCTGCTGGCCAATGCCAACCGCCAACGTTTGGCCCAACAGGGGCAAGGTTCAGCCGGTGGATTTTCTTTGCGAAAAATATTGCATGAATCGTTCACAGATGGCGCGCATCTGCTCTTGATTGGCTCGATGATCATTGGCTATGTCAGCGGCGAAGCCGGTAAAACCATGATGCAGCCCTTTGCAGGCGACCTGTTCAAAGGTTTGCTGGCCTTCTTTTTGCTGGACATGGGCCTGATGGTGGCGCGCAATTTTGCCGAGGCGCGCAAAACTTCTGGTTTTTTACTGCTCTATGCAGCAGTGGGGCCATGGGTCCATGCCAGCATCGCATTGAGCTTGGCGGTGGTGTTGAAGATGCCTGTTGCCGATGCCGCTATGTTGATGGTCCTGTCGGCCAGTGCCTCATACATCGTAGTGCCTGCGGTATTGCGTTATGCCATCCCTGAGGCCAACCCTTCCCTGTACTTTGGCTTGTCCTTAGGCATCACCTTTCCAATGAACATTTTGCTGGGAATTCCCACCTACATCCACGCCGCCAAATGGGCATTGGGTTGACGATTTAAGGTCTTGGTAACGTCAATGGCGCGCACTTTTGCCCAAGAAGGCGCTTCGGTTTTTTTGATGGATGCCGATGCCCAGGGTTTGGAACGCAAGCACCAGAAAATTGTTCAAGCTGCGCCCGGGGCCCGTGTGTTGTGCGCCCAGGCCGATGTGAGCGATCCCGCGCTGGCGCTGCAAACCCTGGCGCATTGTGTCAATGAACTCGGTGGCCTGGACATCCTGGCCAACAACGCCGCCATGCGCAACTATTCGGCGGCAGGCCAAGCGACCGCGCCCGAATGGCATGCGATCGTGGGCGTCAACCTGGTGGGCATCACGAATTACTGCCATGCTGCACAGCCGCACCTACGCAGCGGCCGCCGCGGCAGCATCGTCAACGTGTCGTCTTCTTATGCCGTCAAAGGCTGCAAAGGCATGGCCTTGTATGACGCCACCAAGGCCGCGCAGCTGGCTTTGACCCGATCCTTGGCGTGTGAAGAAGCGGTGCACGGCGTTCGCGTCAACGCCGTGGGCCCCGGTTCAACTCTGACGGATTTTCATGTGGGGCGTGCGCAAAAAATCGGCAAAAGCGTGGAGCAACTCAATGCCGAGCGAAAAGACACATCCTTGCTGGGCCGTTGGGCCCCGCCCGAAGAAATTGCCTGGCCCATTTTGTGGATGGCTTCTTCGGAGGGATCGTTCATCACCGGCAGCACCTTGGTGGTGGATGGCGGCTTGCACATCGTTTGATGTGTTTCCGATGCTCTGGCAGGCATTCGATGGCAATGCCTTCGTCAGGGCTCTGCCAAATCTTCTAAAAAACGCTCAAATACGGCCGCTGTTTCGTGCAGTGCCTCAGGTGTTCCCATGCCCGCTGTGGTTTCTGCCTTGGTAGGTTTGACCAATGCGCATACTTTTTCAAAATACACATGCAGCATGTCGTGTTGAGCGCAGGTCAGCAATGTCGGCACTTTGAGCAAGGGCAGTCTTTGCTCTTTGGGGTAGCTCAGAGCAGCTTTGTACGACTGCTGAAATGTACGGGCAGCCTTGAATACCTCAACGGCTTTGTCGTGAAGGTCAGAAGCATTGGGTAAGCCCGTTGGACGGCGGTGCTGGCTGTCTTTCTGGTACCACGGCCAGAACAAATAAGCGTCCCGCACAAAATGCCAGAGCAAGTGAAACTGGCTGCCTTGCTGGTCAATGTGAACGGGCGGTAAATAGTGTTGCAGCAACTCAGCTTGCTCTTGTGGACTGTACAAACCAATGCCATCGATGATCAGGCTGCGAATACGTTCGGGGTTTTCAATGGCCAATTCGCAGGCGATGTTTGCACCTGTGTGTGCACCCCAAGCGTCAAATTGGGCAATGCCCAAGGCTGTGATCGCGCGCAGATGGGCTTGAGCGAAGTACGCCAAATCAGGGTGTTCTGGATGGGGTGCGCAAGAATCACCGTTGCCCAAGGTGTCCAGAGCGATCACGCGGCGACGGGAGGCCAAGACCTGCATCAGGGGTTCCAGTGACTTGGCTGAGCCTGGCGAAGCGTGAAACATGACAAGCGGCGGTTGACCCGGTTGGCTGCTTCCGGTCTGGCGGTAGTGCACCTGACCTTCGGCGATGTCCACAAATCCCCGAACAATCTGAATGGCCGAGTGCTTCAAAGTCCCATCTCCCGTGCAATGAGATTGCGCTGGATTTCACTGGAGCCTTCACCGAAAGTGAACAGACCGGCATCCCGCCACATCCGTTGCATGTCGCTCTCCATGGCATAACCATGGCTTGCCATGATTTGTAAACCCTCGCGTGTGACAAACTGGAATGCCTCACTGGCGACCAGTTTCGCTTGCGCGGCCTCCAATCTGCAGGGTCGTTTGCGGGCAATCAACCAAGCGAGTTGGTACAGGCATAAGCGGGCCTGGTTCACCCGCACTTGCATGTCGGCCAGTTTGTGCTGAATGACCTGGAAGTTGCCAATCGGTCTGCCGAATTGGGTGCGCTCTTGGGCGAAATCCCGCGCCAGTTCAACGGCACGTTGAGCCTGACCGATTGAATTGGCGGCTTGTCCTGCGCGACTGTATTGAAGGGTTGACAACACGTGCTTGAACCCCATGCCCTCTTGTCCGAAAAGCGCATCTTCTGGCACCACCACATCATCAAAACCGATGTCCCAAGAAGGCATACAGTTGTGGCCTACCTTTTCAAGCAGGCTCATGTGGATGCCGGCAGTGTGGCGTGGCACCAGAAAAAGAGAGATGCCGTCGGTGCCCGTGCTGCCAATGGTGGTTCTGCAAGCCACCACCAAGTGGTCGGCAGCTTCGGCATTGCTGATCCAGACTTTGCGGCCATTGATGCGCCACCCTTCTTGGATGCGCTGTGCATGTGTGCTCAAGGCTGCAGCATCACTTCCTGCCCCTGATTCCGTCAGTGCCAATGCAAACCTGGCTTGGCCTTGAACCAAGCGCGGCAAAAGGGTTTGCCGTTGCGGCTCACTCGCAAATGTCATCAGTGACATGCCACCAAAGCTCACGGTGGTGGCAAAGAGCGTGGAGGCAATGCCCGCATGATAGGCCAGACGCTCATTCACCAAGGCCACGCTGCGCCAGTCTTGTTCCATGCCGCCGTACCGGTTTGGAAACGGCAGGCCCAGCAAGCCCAACTCACCCATGCGGGGCAACAAGTGCCAGGGTGTTTGGTGCGCATGATCGGCTGCGCGGTAGGCTTCCGGTGGAAACTCCCGTGCCATCATGCGATCGATGGAAGCCAGCAGCATGTTGTCTTCTTCGGGAATTTCAAAATCGATCATGCCAGTATCAAAGCGGTTAAGTAAACGATGAGCTTGTCTTATAAAGGATCGAGACGATGGCTCAGGTCGGCTTTGATGACCTTGCCCAGTGAGGTGCGCGGAAATTCTTTCAGGGTGTAAATCTGCCTGGGCACTTTGTAGCGTGCCAGCCGGTCGTTGCACCAATGGATCAAATCGGCTGCATCTACTTCTATTTTCAGGATGACGAAAGCTGCAATTTCTTCGTTGAACTCTTTGGAAGGCCATCCGACCACTGCTGCTTCTGCAACGGCCGGATGTGCCATCAGTGTCGCTTCAATTTCCTGAGGATAAATGTTCACGCCCCCTCGGATGATCATGTCTTTGGAGCGCCCTTTCAGAAACAGGTAACCCTCGTCGTTCATGGCGCCCAGATCACCCGGGTAGAACCAGCCATGTTTGAAAGACTCCTGGCTGGCTTCGGGGTCAGCATAAAAACCATGGGCCACGGCAGGGCCACGATAACGTATGCGGCCAATGCTGTTTCTGGGCAGCAGTTGGTCTTGATCATCCACGATTTCCACTTCGACGCTCAGGGCGGGTCGACCGACCGAATCGGCATAACGCAGTTGATCTTCGGGTGACAGTGTAGACACGCCACCGCCTTCGGTCGAGCTGTAATACTCAAGAAAATTGGGACAAATTCGCGTGCGAATTTGGTGTCGATCGTCTGGCGTCAAGGCAGAGCCTGATGAGATCAGTGTCTTGAGCGCTCGCATCGGGGCCAGTGTGGCGGGATCCTCCTCCAGCAACCGGCGCAACAAAGTGGGGACCAGAAACAGTACGCTGGATTCTGTGCGTGCCACTTCGGCGACCAGTTCCGCAGGTGTGTAGGGTGGTGGGCACAACACCACGGTCGATCCGGCATACAGGGAAGACATCGAAAAGGCCCGCCCACCACCAAAGTAAAGTGGTGTGGCGTTGATGTAGCGCTCACGGCTGCCCAAACCGAGTTCAGCCCAGTGCATGTAAAAACGATAAATCAGCTGCTGGTGCGTCAGCATGGGGCCTTTGGGGCGACCAGTGGTGCCGGACGACAAGGACATCAGAAGTCCGCGATTTCCGTCCGGAAACGAATCGGGAATCTGTGCGGCTTCAACGGAAATCGACCAAGCGTTATTGACTTCAATGCAAGGCACTTCGTCCAAACCCTGACCGGGTTCGACCATCACCAGCATGGGCTTGAAGTGCTGGGCGACGCGTTGCTTTTCAAAAGCCTTCCAGCGGCAGTCCAGTGGCAAGATGACGGCACCGGCCCGTGCCACGGCATACAGCATCAACAGGTGTTCTATGGAGTCTTCTAAGGCGATGCCGACGATGTCACCAGGTTCAACTCCGAGAACCTGCAGCATGGCCGCGCGGCGGCTGACTTGAAGGTCCAGATTTTGGTAGTTGATCGAGTCTGTGCCATGAACGATGGCGGTTTGCCATGGTCGCTGGCGGCCATGCAGAGCCAGCATGTCTGCGATATTGGCGATGTGCATGGCTCAGGTCTCGGGATTTAAGCCGTAAATGCGCAGAACATTGTCACGCAGCAATTTGCGTTTGGGTTCCTGGCGAAGGTTCAGGTTGTCGATTTCATCGCGTGTGCGTTGAAACTCCAGAACTGGAAAATCGGTGCCAAAGATCACTTTGTCCTGACCATAGGAGTTGATGTATTTCACAAAACTTTCTGGCCAATACTTGGGGCTGTGGGCATCGGTACCGATAAAAACATTGGGGTGTTTCCAAGCCATGGCGATCATCTCATCGGTCCATGGAATGCCCACATGAATGCCAATGATCTTGAGCTCAGGAAAATCACAGGCCACGGCATCCAGTGCGATCGGGCGACCCACACTGCGCAATCTGTGCTGAGGGTCATAGAGCATGGACTGCCCCACCTGCAATTGCACCGGCACATTCAATTCCACGCATTTGGCGTAGAAGGGGTACCACTTGGCATGGTCGGGTGCCAACTCAAACCAGTGGGGGTAAAAATGGGCCCCGATGAAGCCGTACTCCTTGACCGCTTTTTCAAGTTGACGCACGCCGTCCATGCCCTCTGTTGCGTCCAGGCCAGCGAGGCCAGAAAACCGGTCTGGATAGCGGTTCACGGCTTCGGCCACCATGGCGTAGGGCGTGTGGTAACTGGCCTTGTGCATGATGGGCCCGACTTTGGCGGCGATGAGAAAAGACCTCTCAATGCCAGCAGCGTCCATGCGCCGCAGCATTTCCTCATGGCTCACACCTTTGAGGTCATGCGCAGTGACCTTCATCTTGCCACCATAAAACGCATCACGATTGGGCCGTATGGCCAGCATCTCCGGCGTCCACAGGTTGACCACTGCATCGATGGCCGGAATGTCGTAAGTTTTCATGGAAGTCAGTTGGTTTGGCCACACGGTCGATCCGTGCGGCCATCAATCAAAAGTCGGGGGTGTTTGAACCATCAGTTCGGTACACCCTGAAAATCATTCCTTGATGTTGGCCACTTTGATCGCATTGACCCACCTGACCAATTCGGCTTTGATGTATTCGCCAAAGGCCTCTGGCGTTGTGGGTGTGGACTCCATGCCACCATCACGCAAGCGCGTAGACATTTCGGGGGTGCGCAAAATGGCGGTCACCTCGGCGTTGAGCCGTCGAATCACCTGTGGCGGGGTATTGGCCGGGGCCATCAAACCATACCAGCCACTGATTTCAAAACCCGGCAGCATTTCGGCCACAGCGGGCACATCGGGCAAGACGCTCGAGCGTTTGGCGGTGCTCACAGCCAGCGCTCGCATACGGCCATCCTGAATCAATCCCTGAGCGCCACTCAGGGTCACGAAGCCGGTGGTCAATGATCCGCCCAGAATGTCGGTTTGAATGTTGGCTGAGCCTTTGTAGGGAACATGCAGCATGTCTGTTTTGGACATGTGCCCGAGCAGGGAGCCCGCCAAGTGGGTGTTGCTGCCGATGCCGACCGAGCCATAGCTGACTTTGCCAGGGTTGGCGCGGGCATAAGCGATGAATTCGGCCAGATTTTTGGCCGGGAAATCGCTTCTCACCACCAGCACCGCAGGTCCAGAGGAAATCAAGGTGATGGGTGCAAAGTCCTTGATGGGGTCGTAGGGCAATTTCTGCGGTAAAGAAGGACTGATGGCAATAGGGTTCACATGTGCGAAAAACAGCGTGTGTCCATCAGGCGTGGCCTTGGCCACGGCAGCAGCACCAATGGTTCCGGTGGCACCTGCCCTGTTGTCCACGACGACTGCTTGCCCCAGTCGCGCGGACAATTGCTGAGCAATGGGACGAATGATGGCATCCGAAGGCCCGCCGGCAGCCCAAGGGTTCACGATGGTGATGCTTTTGGTTGGATAGGGATCGGCAGCCATGGCCAGACCCGCAGCAAGTGTGACAAGTCCCAGGCCGAGTTGGCGCAGCAGTGACCTGTGTTGAGGCAGAGAAAAAATCATAGGATGCTCTTTCTGACAAAGTGAATTGAATGTGCTTTTGCTGGACTTCGAGCTTGTGTATGATTCACCATATGAATCAACGAATTGAATCGTGAAATGATTATGAAAGTCAATTCTTCGAGTGTCAAGGGCATGCAGGACAGCGCCGCCACAGAGACTGAGCTCGATGGTGTTGAAGCCCGAGACCCTCTGTTTGTCACGGCTTTGGCCAGGGGGCTCGACATCCTGAGGTGTTTTACGCCTGACCGTGAAGACTTGGGTAGCCGCGAAATAGCCAGGCTGACAGGCTTGCCGCAACCGACCGTTTGGCGTCTTTGTCATACGCTCTTGAAACTCGGCTATCTTGTGCCGGGGCTCACGCCAAACAGGTTACGTGTGGGCTCAGGGGTTTTGCTGCTGGGTCATGCAGCGATCACCCGCACAGGATTGAGCGCATTTGCGCTACCGCTCATGCGACAGGTGGCGGAGCGACACAAAATATCGGTCACGCTGGCAGAGCGCAACGCAACGGACATGTTGATCCTGCAGCGCATAGAAGCCCCCAGCATCTTGAGTTTGAATTTGCACGTCGGCACCAACCTTGATCTTGGCCGTTCATCATTGGGTTGGTCCTATTTGTGCGCAGTGGATGAGGCCACTCGAGAAGCCGCATTGATGCAGCTGAAAAAACGCGATCCGGAAAACTTTGCCCGGGTGCTCAGCGATTTAACGCGTGCCATGAAAGAGTTCGCTCAATTGGGCATGGTGTTCAATCTGGGTCAATCGCATTCAGACATCCATGCCATAGGGGTGCCTGTGGTCTCTCCGGATGGCAAAAAAGTGATGGCATTGACAAGTGGTGGTGCCAAGAGTTCTGTGACGCGGGAAAAGCTGCTCAATGAGGTGGCGCCCTCACTCAAAGAATTGGCCTTGCGCTTGTCTCCCATGCTCCATTGAAGCGACATGGACAGAAGTCAAACAAGAGGGGTAAAGGGCATCAGCAGAAACTGCTAATTTCAAACAAATCGAGCCACAACATGGGGGCGCCGAGTGGACCAACTCTTGGAAGTGGCTTGCCAAATCCACAAGAGCTATTCAACCGCTATCTGGTCTGCCGTCAAGTAAGGCCTGTCATCATGTCGACCGATGGCATTTCAGGCCTGAGTTTGCCTAGGCGTTGCACGGTGGAAGGTTCGGCCATGGCAGCGCGCATGGCGGTGTTGATCTGGGCCAGGACTGATGCGGGAGTGCCTAGTGCCCTTTTAGAAGATGGGCCTGATGGCGTGGTTCTGAGCCTGAGCAGTGGCGAAGGCAAAAACTAAAGTGATTCAAGCGCATTAAAAGCAGTCTTGATGCTGTCTCGAAAAGTGCATGGTGTTCAAAGTGTGACCGTGAATAGGGCAGGCTTGTTGTGAGAGTCAGTCGATGGAAGCCCCGGATGACTTCACGATTTGCCCCCAGCGGGCAATGTCTTCGTTCAACAACACGGCAAATTGTTCAGGGGTGGTGGGTGCAGCCAACTCAACGCCTTGCTGCTCCAATTTGTCTCGCAAGTCTTTGGCACCCAAAGTCTTGGCCATGGCTTCGTTGAGTTTGGTTGACACCTCTGCAGGCACGCCGGCAGGGCTGAACAAACCGATCCACAGGGTACCGGCATAACCAGGTACAGACTCGGCCAGTGCGGGTACATCGGGCAGGGCTGGAGAGCGTTTGGGGCTGCTCACGGCCAAAGCCTTGAGCTTGCCGGCCTTGATGTGACTCAGTGAGGCGGGCAGGCTGGCAAATACGAAGGGCAATTGACCACCCAGCACATCGTTCATGGCTGGTGCGACGCCTTTGTAAGGAACATGTTGCAACTGGATGCCCGCCATGCTGTTGAGCATTTCACCCAGCAAATGGTTGAGCGTGCCGTTACCCGCAGAGGCGTATTGCAGCTGGCCTGGTTTGGCCTTGGCTGCAGCAATCAGGTCTTGCGCTGTTTTGCCGGCAAAACTGGGGTTGGCCAATAAGACATTGGGAACCGAGCCAATCAAGGCCACCGGTTTGAAGTCTTTCACAGGGTCAAAGCCGGGGGTTTTATACAAAGCCGGGTTGATGGCCTGGCTGCTGCTGATGGTCATCAGCAAGGTGTAGCCGTCTTTGGGGGCTTTGGCTGCAAACTGGGTGCCGATGTTGCCACCGGCGCCAGGGCGATTCTCGACCGCCACGGGCGAGCCCAAAACTTCGGAGAGTTTTTGGCTGACCAAGCGCCCCACAATGTCATTGGTGCCTCCGGCCGCTTGGGGCACCACCATCAAAATCGGGCGTTGAGGGTAAGCGGATTGGGCGTGTGCACCACCCCAAGCCAGCACCAAACCAAGGCCGCTGAGCAAGGTTTGGTTCAAAAAGCGTCGACGATTCACTGGACTTTTCGGTGTAAGCGCTTGCGAAAATGGCAACATATTTAATCCTGTCAAAGATGTCAAATGCTGACCGGAAGTGCAAAAATGTGCTGCCTTGTGCGCGACACCCTTTGGGTGTGATTCGGACGTCATCAGTCGCCAATGTGCCTGTTTTTTGCCACAAGTTGCTGAAAGCACCGATAAGCTCAGACTATGCTCCAGGGTTCAAAAGGGTACGCAAAATATGATCAACAAGTTTGTGGATTCAGTCGCAGAGGCACTGGCCGATACCCCCGATGGGGCCACTGTCATGATCGGTGGGTTCGGCACGGCCGGCATCCCAGATGAGCTGATTGAGGGTTTGATTGCGCAAGGAGCGCGCGAACTCACCTTGGTCAACAACAACGCAGGCAATGCCGAGCAAGGGCTGGCCGCTTTGCTCAAAGCGGGCCGGGTGCGCAAAATCATTTGCAGCTTTCCCCGTCAAGCCGATTCGTATATTTTTGATGGCCTTTACCGATCGGGCCAGCTTGAACTGGAGTTGGTACCGCAGGGCAATTTGGCCGAACGCATTCGGGCAGCGGGCGCCGGCATTGGTGGCTTTTTCACCCCCACGGGTTATGGGACCGAGTTGGCCAAGCACGCGGATGGTTCGCCCAAAGAAACCCGCGAAATCGATGGCCGCATGTACGTCTATGAAACCCCTATTCACGCCGATTTGGCTTTGATCAAGGCCGAGCGAGGCGACCGGTGGGGCAATCTGACGTACCGCAAGGCGGCACGCAATTTCGGACCCATCATGGCCATGGCAGCACGCAAAACAGTGGCCACAGTGCATGAGCAAGTCGCGTTGGGCCAGCTGGACCCCGAAACGGTGATCACACCCGGTATTTTTGTACAAGCGGTGGTCAAAATCGACCGCGTAGCCACTCAGGCTGGAGGCATCAAGGCATGACTTACACCCGACGCAGCAAAGACGAACTGGCCGCCCGTGTGGCGCAAGACATTCCAGAAGGCGCCACCGTCAATTTGGGCATTGGTCAGCCCACTTGGGTCGCCAACCACATCCCGGCCAGCCGTGAAGTGCTTTTGCACAGCGAAAATGGCATCTTGGGCATGGGCCCGGCACCAGCCAAAGGGCTGGAAGATTACGACCTGATCAATGCGGGCAAGCAACCGGTGACCTTGCTCCCGGGTGGCGCGTATTTTCACCACGCCGACAGTTTTGCCATGATGCGCGGCGGGCACCTCGATATCTGTGTGTTGGGGGCTTTTCAAGTCAGCGCCACGGGCGATCTGGCCAACTGGCACACGGGCGAGCCAGACGCCATTCCGGCCGTGGGTGGTGCCATGGACTTGGCGATCGGTGCCAAACAAACCTGGGTCATGATGGACCTGTTGACCAAGCAAGGCCAAAGCAAATTGGTGCAAGCTTGCAGCTACCCGCTGACCGGCATTGGCTGTGTCAAACGCGTCTACACCGATCTGGCCACGTTGGCCTGCACGCCACAGGGACTGACGGTGATCGACATGGTGGAGGGCTTGAGCCTGCAAGCGCTTTCTGATTTGATTGGCCTGCCCCTGTCTGCATGAAACGAACCTTCAAACGACCGGAGGGCAGAGGCATTGGATCAGGCCCCACAAAGTGAGTGTGTGCTCAACAGGGTCATCAGGCGTGGCAGACCCCCCTTTATCCGTTAAGACCCGCTGAAGGAGTCCGTCCCTTAAGCAAAATGCTCGCGGGCCGCAGAGCCCCAAGCATGTCAAGCATCCTGCAGCATGCGCCTTGCACGTTGGACAACCGGCAGATCGATCAGCTTGCCTTCAAGGCGTATCGCCCGACCTTTCGCGGCATCGCTCGCATCAATCACGGCGCGCGCCCAGCGCAATTCTTCTGCGCTGGGACTAAAGCCTCTTTCAACCCATGGGACCTGATTCGGATGAATGCAAAGCTTACCGCCAAAACCCAGATCGCGTGCGCGCGACACATCGCTACGCAATTGCGCTTCTTCGCTGATTTGCACGGTCACGCCATCGAGCGGTGCGGCAATGCGCGCGGCAGCCGAGACGATCACCAGCGTTGAACGGGCAAACAGCAAGGGATCACCCTCCGCAATGATGCCGGTATCAAGCTGAAAGTCGACTGAGCCGAAAACAAGTTGCTGCACGTGCGGTCCGCGCGCAATTTCCAGCGCATTCAAAAGTCCAGCGGCCGATTCAATGATCGGCATGATGGGCAATGCGAGTGCCCCGAGCAAGCTAACAACCCGTTGGACGTCAGCGATCGATTCGGCCTTCGGTAGCATGATTCCCAAAGGCCGGGCTGCGACGACGGCGCGCATGTCCTCTTCGAAGTATTCGGTGTCGACGCTGTTGACGCGCACCCAGACGTTCGGTGCATCGTCCTGACGCTGCGTCAGCCAATTGCAAACAACGCTGCGTGCCGCGAGCTTCTCTTCTGGTTGCACGGCATCCTCTAGATCGAACACAACGCCGCCAGCTCCCGAGGCGATGCCTTTAGCGAAGCGTTCGGGACGGTTGCCGGGTACGAACAGATAACTGCGTTTCATTCATATCTCCAATTCATGCAGGCTGTACGCAAGGCGTTTTGCAGCGACATGCCCTCTGAGTCAGACCAAAATCACACCTAAATCACGCCGGCTTGTCGCAAGACATCGATCTGATCGACAGAATAGCCCGCGTCCAGCAGCATGGCGTCGGTATCAGCTCCCATGGCCGGCGCTGCAACGTGAGGTAAGTCAACGCCTGCGACGCGGATGGGTCCGGCAACCATGCGCGCAGAGCGTCCATCAGGATAAAGGTAGTCGGCCAGCGCCTCACGCTCGGCCAGGTACGGATTTTCAAGAGCCTGCGCGATGTCATAGACCGGCGAGGCCGGCACCTTGCCGGCGAACAGTGTCATCCAGTCGGCTGTGGCGCGTTGCATCAGCACGCCGTCAAGCATTTGCGTGACGCGCTCACGATTTTCTAGGCGCTTGGCAAAAGTGGCGAAATCGGGGTCGGTTTTCCATTCGGGCTTGCTCAGCAAGTCGACAAGCACTCCCCAGAATTTTTCCTTATTGCACATCAGAAAGATCCAACCGTCTTGGGTGCGATAAAGTTGGCTGGGCGTCAGGCTAGGATGTCCGGAACGCGGGCTACGCCCGGTGACCACCCCCTGATTGAGAAACCAGGTGCCAGGGTAATTGAGGTTGTGCAGGGCCACATCGAACAGAGATGTATCGACATCCATGCCCTGACCGGTGCTGCGGGCACTGACCACCCCCGCAAGCAAGCCGAACGCTGCGGCCAGGCCTGTCATCAGATCAACGATCGACAAGCCGTAACGTGTCGGCGGGCCATCCGGCTCGCCGGTCAGCGACATGTGCCCGGCTTCGGCCTGCATCAAGTAATCGTAGCCAGGCCAGGCCGTACGCGAACCATTGCGCCCATAGGCAGACAGGTGTGTGCAGACTATGCGCGGGTTGCTTGCTTTGAGGTCATCGTAGGTCAGACCAAGTTTCACCGGCAGATCGCCGCGCAGGTTGTCGAGCACTGCATCGGCCTGGGTGACCAATGCCAGAAAAGCGGCGTAGCCATCCGGATGTTTAAGGTCAAGGGTGACGCTTTTCTTGTTGCGATTGAATGTTTGAAAAAAATGGCTATCACCAGGACCGAAAAAATGAGGACCTACGCTGCGTCCAACATCACCGCCATCCCGGTGATTTTCGATCTTGATGACTTCTGCGCCCAAGTCAGCTAAATAAAGGGTTCCGAAGGGGCCTGCTCCGTACTGTTCAACTGCAAGTATGCGAACCCCGGCAAGGGGTAAAGGGCGAGTGTTTGAGGTGCCGGTGTTCATAGGTCTTAAGGGGAATTCAGTTCGATGCCAGTGCTGCTTCAAATTGCGCGGCGCTGGTCACCGACTCCAGATTGAGCACCATGTCGCGCACCCGAAGCGCATGGGCGTGCGGCAGGTTCAGGGCGCAGTTGTCAAAATACTTCGCTTCGATTTCTGCGTTGCTGAGTGGTTGTTCCGGATTGCCGCGATTGACCGAAACGCGATGTCGCATGATGCGTCCGTCGTCGAGCGTGACCACCACTTCACCGGTGTAATGGACCGGGAAGGTGGATGCTTCATCGATCTCATAGTTGACCTTATCCATCAAAGCCAAGATACGAGGCTCGACAAAGGCGGCCGGCAACATCTCTGCCAGCCCGAGTTTGCCGCGCATCAGGCCACTGGCAACGGCGTAAGGAATGCTGAATTTCGCATCGTAATCATTCTTTGGTCTGCGCTTGGCGCTAACGGGTTCTGCGACTGACTTGACCACGCCTGCCGGGATCAGCGCACGGATCGATCGGATGCGTGTGGTATCGATGCCTGCCTCATGCAAGGCGATGGCCGCATCGGCGCAACCATGCACAAAGTGACAGGCGGGGAAGGGTTTGATGGCAACGTTGTCGAGCTCCCAGACGCTGCCAAGGTTTGCTGTCGCGAGCGACAGATCGGAAGCGGCGAATTCTGCGGGCGGCAAGTGGCTGCGATACAGCCCGAAGCGACCTTCGTAGGCCTCGCTCGGTGCGGGGAAGTCGTCGGCGGCAAGTGTTGCAGCCGTGATGCCGCTGGCGGCGGCCCAACCTGGATGGATACGTTTGGTCCAGGAGCCGTCCTCGATGAACTGCAAATTGCCGCTCGCAAACGACAGGGCGATGCCCTGTGCGCCAGCCAGTTGCGCCGGCGTAAGGCGCATCAGGCGCCCCGCAACCAGCGCTGAGGCAAAGGTGCCGATCAAGCCTGTCGGGTGAAAGCCGACCTGATGAAAAGCCCCTTTGACCACGCAGGCCAGACGCGCGCCAGCTTCGACACCGGCAATGTAAGCGATCAACATTTGCGCGCCCGAGCTGCCGAATTGGGCTGCGCTGGCGAGCGCTGCGGGCAAGGTGCTCACGGTCAGGTGCGTAACGCCTGCGGCATGCGTATCGTCGTAATCGAGACCGTGCATCAGCATGCCATTGATCACAGCTGCATCACGCATGGGCAGCTGAAGCGGCATGCCAATCACGCCGCGCGAACCGGCTCCGGCCAGCCTGGCAACCGATGCGGCAATACGCGTTGCAAACGCTTCTTCACGCGCCGCGTAAGCGCAACCGATCGCGTCCAGCATCAGATATTTGGCCCGTGAGACGACGGCTTGCGGTACGTCAGCTATGCACAAAGCGGCAGCAAATTCCGCCAATTGCTGTGAAATTGCCGGAGCAACTGGCTCGGGTGCTGGACGCAATACGGCGCTCATAAAAGATCCTGTTCCTGTTCCAGTTCCTGTCGCACTTCTTTAACCTCAATCGACCTTGGCGCCCGATGCCTTGACCGCCACAGCCCACTTGGTGGTTTCTGCTTTCAGATATTCAGTCAACTGATCCGGTGACATGACCATCGGTTCGGTTCCCAGTGACTGAAAGCGGGTACGGATTTCAGCTGAATTGAGAATTTTGTTGATCTCGGAATTGAGTTTTTCGATGATGGCGCGCGGCACTTTTGCCGGTGCCGCCATGGCCACCCACGGCACGGCCGAAAAACCGCTGACACCGCTTTCCGAAATGGTAGGGACATCTGGCAGAACCCCGGTGCGCGCAATGCTCGAAACCGCAATCGGCCGCAGGCGATTGTCTTTGATTAAAGAAATGGTTCCCGCGAGGGTTTCGAACATGACGTCGATCTGACCGCCAATCAAGTCGCTGATTGCAGCCGGCCCGCCTTTGTAGGGTACATGCTGCATGTTGATGCCTGCTGCGATCTTGAAACTCTCAGTAGCAAGGTGGTTGGTCACACCGCTGCCGCCCGAACCGTAATTCAACTTGCCCGGATTGGCTTTAGCAGCTTCAATCAGTCCCCCGATATCCTTGATCGGTGACTTGGTGTTGACCACGACCGCATACGGCACGATGCCGAGACCGGACACCATGGCCAAATCGCGCGAAACGTTGTAAGGCAACTTGGTGTAAAGCGCGGGGTTGACTGCCAGCGGGCCACTGGATGTGGCCAGCAATGTATAGCCATCCGGCTCTGCTTTGATGGCCATTTCGGTGGCGATGATGCCGGCAGCGCCGGGCCGATTGTCTACAAAAAATTGGTGACCAAGATTCTTGGTCAGTTCGACTGCTACAGCACGCGCCAGCACATCGGTGGCCTGGCCAGGGGGGAAGCCGAGCAGAATCCGTACAGGCTTATTGGGGTAATCTTGCGCGGAGTTGGACTGGGCATGGGCAGCCGGTAGCACGGCGCCGAGAAAAAGGGCAAGTATGGTGACGGAGAAAGTGTGAAGCAGTTTCATTGCGTGGTCTCCTATGTTTGTTGAAACCTTGAGGCGTCTTTCAATGCCTTTCGATTTGTCTGGACAATATATGACCAAGAAATTCGCCTGTCAACAGTCGTTTCAAGGCGTGTCGTTTAAAGGTGATTCCAGCTTTGTCCGGCCAGATCAGGTTGACAAAGATGGCTGCGTCTAACGGCTTAAGACCATTCGGTAGGTAAATCGATCGGCTGGATGGATGTTGTCGGTAAGCTCGATCAATCGGCCGCTGGTGTCGAAATAGCTGCGAGTGATGGACAAGCCAGGCGTACCTGCCGGTACCCCGAGATTGGCTGCATCGTGTTCGTCAAGGATGATTCCAATGATGGCCTGTTCGACCCGATCGATGCGCATGCTGTAATCGCGCTCGATGAGCGCATACACCGGACCACGGTTGCTGCGAAGGGCGTTTTCTATGCCTTCCAGCATAGGGTTCAGGTAAAGGCGTGTTATGCCGAAAGGGCGCTCGCCGTTGATCTCATAACGTATCGCTATGGCGTAAATCCATTCTTCTCCGGTAGGGGCTGACACGCGCCCCGCCAGAGTCTTGGACAATGCGATCCGCCCGATGTAAACGTATTTGAAATCAGTCGTCTCGGCGTACTGAAACAGATCGCGCAAGGAGTAGATGCCCTGGGTGTAGCGGGTGTCATCGGGTAGCGCCGCGACCACCGTGCCGGCACGCGGCTTACGATGCACCAAACCTGCGGTGGATAGAACGCGGATGGCCTCGCGTATTGTGAAGCGCGATACATTGAGCTGCTCGCATAACTCGTGCTCAGTCGGCATTTGCGCGCCCACAGGGTAGCGACCGCTGGCAATTGCCTCGCGTAAAGCATGCGCGATTTGCAGGTAGCGTGGCGTTCCCTCATTGGCCGTGGGGCGTGTCTTGAGCGCCTTCGCTTGAGCATCTTTGGGCAATCTCCCCTTTGCGTTCACTTTGACTGCGGATGCATCGCTTTTCGTAATTTTTGCGGCACTCGGGGGTTTTCCGGCTTTTGAAATTTTCTGGACCGGCGTGGTACTGGTGGTCTTCATTCGGTGATTCCTAGATGGCGCACTGTTACCAGAAGCATCCACTTGTTGCAAGTATGGCTTGATTTCCTATTTCGAAAAAACCATCCGCTATTCTTTTTTGGTTTTGTCCGTACAATTGACGCATCCAACAAAACGGAGAAACCAATTATGTCCGGTCAAGTCAAGCAAGTCGGTGAGCGCATCTACAGGGAAAGCTTCGGTCGTTATTTTGAAGACTTTCATGTGGGCGATATTTATCAGCATCGTCCCGGACGCACCATCACGCAGTACGACAACATACAGTTCACGTTGATGACGATGAACACGCATCCGATGCACTTTGACGAAGAATATGCCAAGCACAGCGAATTCGGACGCTGCATCATTTGCAGCCCCTTGACGGTCGCGTTGATGGTCGGCATGAGTGTCACTGACGTGAGCCAGAAGGCCATCGCCAATCTCGGTTGGGATGCAATCAAGCTGACCCACCCCTTGTTTGCGGATGACACGCTGTATGCCGAATCTGAAGTGCTCGACAAGCGTGAATCGAAAAGCCGGCCTAACGCTGGTTTGGTTTCAGTCAAGACCATCGGCTTGAACCAGAACAACGTCAAGGTTTGCGAATTCAGCCGCACCATGCTGATCATGAAGCGCGGCAATGACGTCGAGGAACGTGCAAATTATTAAAAAATAGGGGATCAGTTGACCTTGCTGTCTTCACTCCCCAACTTAAGTTTTTTGACGCCCTTTCGCTTTAGACCATTCAATCCAAACGACACCAAGGAACACTCACATGGCACTGCCCACCGTACAACGTCCAATGCGCCACACTGATCCTGTTGAAGAGGCGGCCTTGCTCGATGCCATCGAACGCTGGCTAGACAAGGTAGTCCGACCGCAAGTCATGAAACTGGAGCATGACGACATTTACCCGCATGAAATGGTCAAGGACATGAAGGCAATGGGCCTCTTTGGTGCGGTACTGGATCCCGAATGGGGCGGCCTTGGTCTGTCGTCGTCAACTTACGCCAAGATCGTGATGCAGATTTCCACGGTCTGGATGTCACTGACCGGGATTTTCAATTCGCATCTGATGATGGCCATGCTGGTCGAAAAGTACGGCACGCCAGATCAAAAGCGGCGATTGCTGCCACGCATGGCCACAGGTGAATTGCGCGGTGGCATCGGCTTGACCGAGCCTGATGCCGGTACAGATCTGGCGGGCATTCGAACCCGTGCAGTAAGGGACGGCGATCACTATGTGATCAATGGCACCAAAACCTGGATTTCCAATGGCATCGAGGGAAACTGCTTTGCGGTGCTGGTCAAGACGGATGCGGCCGCGGAACCGGCGCGTCGCGGCCTTTCGATGTTCATCATGGAGAAAGGGCCGGGTTTTACGGTTTCGCGCAAGCTCGAGAAGTTGGGGTACAAGGGCATCGACTCGGCCGAATTGGTGTTCGATAACTATCGGGTGCCGGCCAACAACTTGATTGCAGCCGAGGGCGATGGTTTTTACTGCGCAGTAGGTGGGCTCGAGCTCGGTCGAATCAACGTTGCTGCACGCGGCGCCGGCATCGCCAAGGCTGCGCTGGACGAATCCGTCAAGTATGCCCAAATGCGCAAGACCTTCGGCAAGCCGATCGCCCAGCATCAGGCGATCCAGCTAAAGCTAGGAGAGATGGCTACGCGCGTGGAAGCCTCGCGTTTGCTCGTCGAGGCTGCGGCGCAGGCCTACGATGCAGGCCGGCGCTGCGATATGGAGGCCGGCATGGCGAAATACTTCGCATCCGAAGCTGGCCTAGAAAATGCCATGGAAGCGATGCGTATTCATGGCGCCTATGGCTACTCTAAGGAATATCCGATCGAGCGCCTGTTGCGCGATGCGCCCCTGATGTGCATCGGCGAAGGCACCAACGAAATGCAGCGCATTATCATCGCCCGGCAACTGGTGGAACGCAACCCCATTTGATGCTGGGAGCATGGCGAATCAAGGGCGAAGTGCTACACGGTTTAATGAGGGGTGAAACCCCTCGTAGGGTGTCTTGAATCCGAGCGGCTTTCTGGGCCGGTGGTTCCAGCTGTTTTCGATCCGTGTCCACGCCTCTTCGGTGACATCTCCTAGGTTGACGCTTCTTGGAAATGTCTTCGTGTAGCAGTCCGTTGAAGGTCTGGTTGCTGTCGCGCTGCCAGTTGCAATGGGGCTCGACACAGTAGGTCTGGATGCCACGGCAGCCTGAACGCAGCGAGCGGCGCGCTCAGGACGTGCTTGAAAGCGGTGGTTGAACCTTCAGGTCCGACATGGTGGGTCTTGCCAGAGTCTGTTGTTCAACGCTCAAGAGGCACCATCATCAGGTCATCGCTGGTGGTGACCCATTGGCCATCGCGGTACAGCAAGGGTAAGGCGGCGTCCCTGTAACGGCCAGAGATGACCTCGCCCACCATGAGGCAGTGTGTGCTCTCTTGTACCTGCCGAATCAAACGGCACTCGAGGCTCATGACGGCACCGTGCAGGCAAGGTGAACCCGAATCAAACTCGCCCCATTGCTGAGCATCAAAGCGCTCATCGCCAAACAATGGGACTTGGCCGGCAAACAGTTTGGCCAGATCGATGTGCTCGACCGCCAGCGTGTTGACACTGAACACCTGGTTGTCCGCCATGTGGGTGTAGGTGAAGGCGCTGCGGTTGATGGCACACACCACGGTGGGCGGCTCCACGCCCAACGACATGAAGGCCGAAACCGTCATGCCTGTGCGGTGAGGTGCTTGGCCAGTGGCGATGATGTTCACCGCTGCCGGGTGCAAGCGCATCAACTGTCTGAAAGCTTGAGGGGTCATGCCGCGGCAGTTTCCAGGGGTGCGTCCACGTTGATGGCCGAGCCCAGGCCCAGCGCCTCATTGACACGGGGCATGACTTCGTTGGCCATCAATTCCATGGAACGGCGTCCCAACTGGGGGTCGACCAAGTCCATGCCCGCGTAAACGATTTCGCCAAAGGGGCCCGCCTTCTCACGCAAAGCCAGAATTTTGTCGGTCACCTCATTGACGGTGCCGGTGATCACCAACTCATCGAGCAGGCGGTCCAGCGTGACATGGCTGTCATCCTCGTCGGCGTGTTTTTTGAAGATGACGTGGCGCTTGGACATCATCATCTTGGTCAGCATCTGGCGGTAGTAATAACGGTAAGGGCTGTTGGCGTCTGCGCGGCCATAACGATTGGCCGTTGCGGCATCGTCGCTCACGAAAATGGTGCGAGCCACTCGCCAGTCGGCAGGGTTGGCCACTTCATTGACGGCGTTCTTGCCTTCGCAGTAATTGTCCCAATGGCTGGCCAGCCAATGGTCCATCAAGAAGTTGGCCGACATGGGGTGGAAGTTCCGCTTGCCCATGGCAATCACGCCTTTGGAGTGGGGTGCCACCACCGTGCCGACAATTTCTGGTCGGGGACTTTGGAAAGGTTTCATCAAGTAGCCCCGACCGATCGAGGGAACAGAGGTGACTTGCGTGCTGACTTTGAAGCGGTTGTCTGGAAAATCGATGTTGTAGGGTGGCTCACGCTCCCAAATGGCCAGGATCACATCAATGGCCTCGGCAAACATTTTGTTGCGGTCCTGATCGAGGATGCCCAAGGCTTCGGCATCGGATGCCAATGCCCCGGGGCTGATGCCGAAGATGAAACGGCCCTTGGCCAGATGGTCGAACATGGCCGCCTGTGAGGCCAGCAGTGTGGGGTGCGAGTGCGACAAGTTGGAGGTGCCGCTGCCCAGTTTGATGGTCTTGGTTTCTGGGATCAAAGTGGCCAGGAACAACAGGCTGTTGGTCACGTTTTCGGCTTTGTCAGTGAGGTGTTCACCCACGAACGCATCATAAAACCCCAGCTTGTCGGCCAGGATGATGGTCTGCCTGTCCTCATGCAAGGTCTCTGTGGTGTCCCGCTCGAAGGGGTGCAGGGGCATGGTGAAGTAGCCTAAGCGCATGATGGATCCTGTCGTTGATTTTTGGAAAATGAAGACTCACTCGGGCTTGATGCCAGCGTCCTTGATGACCTGTGACCAGCGGGTGATTTCACTTTGGATGAAGCGAGGGTAATCGGCCTTGGATACCCGAGAAGGCTCCAGACCCAATTGCGCCAAACGCGCCAGAAATGCCTCATCTTTCAGGGCAGAGCCGATGGCCCCGTCCAGTCTGCGCACCACGTCGGGCGGGGTGCCAGCGGGTGCCGCAAGCCCCAAGAAGAAGCCCAATTCATAGCCAGGGTAGGTTTCGCCAATGGCCGGAACGTTGGGCCATGGCTTGAAACGGGTGGCGCCGGTCACGCCAATGGCGGTGGCTTTGGGGTTGTCAATGTGGGCCATGGCCGGCAGGTACTCCAGAAACAGCACCTGCAGTTGGCCACCGTAAAAGTCTTGCAGGGCCGAGCCGATGCTTTTGTAGGGGATGCCGGTCATCGGCGCACCGGTTTTGACCCTGAACATTTCAGCGGTCATTTGCGAGGCCGAGTTGTAGTGGCCAAAAAACACCTTGCCGGGGTTGGCTTTGGCGTAAGCCGTCAGATCGGCTGCTGTGCGGATGCCCGAGTCTTTGCTGACCATGGCCACCGATGCGGCTGTGCCGAACTGCCCCAGGTGTTCAAAGTCTTTCAGAGGGTCATAGGGGACTTTTTTGTACAGGCTCAGGTTCGCTGCCAGCGTGGTGTTGGTGGTCAACAAAAGTGTGTAGCCGTCGGCAGGCGCATTCTTGACGGCCTCGGTACCCAAGATGCCGTTGGCGCCCGCCCTGTTCTCGATCACGACGCCTTGTTTGAACTGCGCTTCCAGGTATTGGCCAAAGGCGCGAGCGGTGATATCTCCCGAACCGCCGGGCCCGAAGGGCACCACGATCTTGATCGGCTTGTTGGGAAAGCCCTGCGCGCTGGCCATGCCTGCGCACAGGCTCAAAGGGGCCAGCACACTCCACTTGAGAAATCGGACAAACTTTTGCATACACAGGTCTCCATCGTTGGTTATCGTGGGCGAATTCTAGGTGGGGGGAGTGAATTGACCAAGCCCCAAATTCCGACATGCGGAATTGCTGACCTGTGCTGGGGATGCTTGGGCTGACTTGCAGCCCAAGGAGAAGCCGCATGTACTCAAAAGGGGATGCGCAGGCTTTGCGGGTCCTTGATGGCCGTACGCCAAGTTTCGGTCTGAGTGGGGTTCATGCGGGCCAACTCATATTGTGCCGACATGATATTGGCCTCATGGGCCAGGGTGGCGGCCAGGTCGCTGAGGTAGCTGCCCGTCATGCGCTCGAGCGTTGACACGGCGCACAAGGAGGCAATCGGGTAGCGACGACGGTCAAAAACAGGCACGGCAATGCCCGATATGCCACGCCCGGAACGGGTTTTGGTCAAGGCGTAGCCGTTTTTGCGTGTCTTTTGAATGCCGCTGGCCATTTTGCTGAAGGCCTTGTCCTGGCCGCTGCGCAGGCGGTTAAAGGCCAGGATGTCGGCGGTCTCATCCTCGGGCAAAAACGACAGAATGGCCAGACTGAAAGAGCCGATACCCATGGGCCAGCGGTTGTGTACCTGCAGAATTTCGGCGTTTTGCGGCAGGTGGCCTTGACGCTTGTCGAGGCATACGGCATCGTAGCCACAGCGTATGCCCAGGTACACGGTTTCACCCGTGGATTGCGCTAAACGTTCAAACGATGGCTGGGCAATGCTTTTGATGTCGTGCACATCCAGCACCGACATCCCCAAGGCATAAACCTCCGGGCCGAGCCGGTAATGGCGTGTGCCCCAGGGGCGCTCGACCAGGTGCTCATCGAGCATGGCCGACAGGATGCGGTGCACGGTGGCTTTGGGCAATTGCGTCAAGGTGCTGATTTGCATGAGGGCCGCGCCTTGCGAGCCAAAAGTGGACAAGGTTCGCAGCAGCAAGGCGGCTCGCGCGATGCTTTGGGCGCCATCGTTTTTCAGGGAAGGATTCATGGCATGAAAGGTGTCAAGCGTTGAGCGCCCAAGTGTCGCCGGCGGGTCAAACAGCTGAAGTATTCCATGATTCGGAATATTGCAGCAAGAAACCCTGTTGCGGGCGTCAAAGCGGGATCCCCCGATTGCCAAGCTAAAAAACGGTACGCATACTGATTTTTCTTGTGCAACACGGGGTCGCCAAAACCCCAAAACATCCAACCGACCAAGAGAAAACTGAAGGGGTCATTCCAATGACGACATCCAAGCGCAAAATTCTGGCCTGGCTGGGCTGCGGCCTGTTGTTCAGCGCCGGCATGGCATCTGCTCAGGCGCAAACCTACCCGCAGCGGCCCATCAAAGCCATCGTGCCTTACGCGGCGGGTGGTTTTTCAGACCAGGCCAGCCGCATCATTGCCGAGGCCATGTCGCGCAATCTGGGCCAAAACATCGTCATCGAAAACCGTGCGGGTGGCGGTGGCCGCATTGGCAGCGAGGCGGTGACCAAAATGGCCCCCGACGGCTACCAGTTGCTCATGACCACCAACGGCACCAAGACCTACATGGCGGTGGTGGAAAAGTCGTTGTCGTATGACCCGGTGAATGACTTCACGCCGATTTCATTGGTGGGCAAATATGGTTTGTTGATGGTGGTCAACCCTTCAGTGCCCGCCAAAACCTTGCCGGAATTTTTGACCTATGCCCGTGACCCTAAAAACAAAGGCAAGATCAATTACGCGACCTCGGGCATGGGCAGCGGTTTGCATTTTGCGGGCGAGTTGTTCAACGCGATGGCCAAGATTGACATGGTGCATGTGCCCTACAAAGGCTCTGGCCCTGGCATGCAGGATGTGCTGGCGGGGGTGTGCCAGGTGATTTTTGACGGCGCAGCCAAGCCGCACATCGATGCAGGCAAGGTGAATTTCCTGGGTACCACCAGCTCGGTGCGTGACCCGCGTTACCCGGATGTGCCCACCTTGAGTGAAGCGGGATTGACGGGTTACGACCTGACCTATTGGGTGGGCATCTTTGCCCCCAAAGGCCTGCCTGCCGACATCCAGGCGCGTTTGAATGCTTCGGTCAAAACCGCATTGGCCGATCCGGATGTGCAACGCAGACTCAACAACATGGGCATGAGTCTGGTCGGCAGCACCCCAGAGCAAATGGTGCAGGAAATCCGCAGCGAAACCGCCAAGCTGCGCCAGATTGCCGCGTCGATTCCTGGCGGGGTGAACTGAACATGAGCCAAGCACTGCGCCCCCAAGACCGTCTGCCATTTTCTGCGATCATTGACCGTCCCCCTTTGCGCCTGCCTGAGGGGGTGCGGCTGGTGGTCTGGCCGGTGGTCAACATCGAAGAATGGGACATTGCGCGCCCCATGCCGCGCATGGTTTCGCCGCCGCCCGGCGGGCAAGCGCCGGTGCCCGATGTGCCCAACTGGACCTGGCATGAGTACGGCATGCGGGTAGGGGTTTGGCGCCTCATGGACGCCTTCAAAAATGTCGGCGTTCGCCCGACGCTGTCGATCAATGCCAAGGTGTGTGAAACCCGTCCTCGTGTGACGCAAGCTGCACTGGAAGCAGGTTGGGAATTCATGGCCCATTGCTACGAGCAAATTCCGATCCAGAAAATCCCGGATGAGCGGGCCATGATGCAGCAGACACTGGACGTGCTGACCCGGTTCACTGGCCAGCGTCCGCAAGGCTGGTTGGGTCCGGGTCGCAGCCAGACGCTGGAGACGCCTGACCTCATCAAGGAGCTGGGCATGTCCTGGTTTGGCGACTGGGTGCTCGATGACCAGCCGCAATATGTGCATACAAAACATGGGCCGTTGGTGTCGGTGCCCTACACCATCGAGCTCAACGACATCAACATCATGCTCACCTCGCACGAGCGTTCGGACGCGATGCTGCTGCGCACCCAAGATGCGTTTGAGCGGCTGTATGCTGAGTCGGCGCACAGCGCGCGCATCATGGCCTTTGGGGTGCATCCATACATCTCGGGTGCTGCGCACCGCATCCGCTATTTTGAAATGATGTTGGAATTTTTGGCCAAGCAGCCCGGTGTGGTGTTCTGGAACGGCGCGGAAATCAGCCAATGGTTTCAGCAAGCCAGCCCATTGTCAGCGCCTTGAGGCATGAGCCGTCAGACGCCATTGAATCCTTGCGCTGAAAGCTTTTCCGACACGCCTTTGCATGCGCTGTCTCTGGCGCAAGCCAGTGCCCTGATTCGTCAGCAGACGATCACGCCGACGCACTTGGTGCTGGCGTACATCGACCGCATTGAGCGACTCGATGGACAACTGAATGCCTTCGTCACGCCCACGCTCGAGACCGCCTTGCAAGCAGCGCACCAGGCCACCCGTGAGATCGCACAAGGCCAATACCGGGGCGCTTTGCATGGCATCCCGATGGCGCACAAGGATGTTTACCTCACGCAAGGCGTGCGCACCACCGCGCATTCGCGGCATTTGCACGACTGGGTGCCCACGGTCAGCGCCATGCTGGTGACAGGTTTGGAACGTTTGGGTGTGATCAGTTTGGGCAAAACGGCTTGCCATGAATTTGCCTTTGGCTCGCCCTCCGAAGATGACTTGTTTCCGCCTGCGCGCAACCCCTGGCATCTGGCACACATGCCGGGCAGCTCGAGCAGCGGCTCGGGGGCGGCGGTGGCAGCAGGTTTGTGCATGGCGGCCACGGGCACTGACACCGGTGGCTCGATCCGTCACCCGGCGGCGGCCTGCGGTGTGGTAGGCCTCAAACCCACGCGCCATGCTTACCCTGTGTCGGGCGTGATCGCTTTGGCCCCCAGCCTGGACGTGGCTGGATTTTTGACGCGCACCGCGCTGGACCAGGCACTGATCTGGGATGCCTGGCACGGCAGCGATGTGACCACTGCATGCACTGCCGATGTGCAGCGTTCGGTGCTTCAGGGGTTGCGTATCGGGGTGCCAGCAGGTCTGTGGCACAACGCCGAAAACGGCCAGGCCACGCACGACCCGCAAATCCAGGCCTGCTTTGATGAGACACTGCAAATACTGCAAGCGGAAGGCGCCCTCGTGGTGGCGGTGGAGACGGTGGATTGGCCGCCGCAGCCCGCTGTGGTGCAGGTGGCCAACACCCTGATTGCTTACGAAGCATTTCAACAACTGCAGCACATTGGGCGCAACCACCCGGACCAGCTGGGACAGGGCTTGCGCCAAAAACTGGTGGGTGCAGCGCAGCTGAGTTTGAACAACTACCACGCCGCCCGCGTGCAGGCCGATGTGTGGCAACAGCAGGTCAGCGCTTTGCTAGCCGACCAGGTCGATGTGTTGATGTGGCCAGGCCGCGAGGCTTTGCCCGAAACCATGCAAGCCTTGATGGCCAACCCCACCGGGCAGCGCAGTGCCTGCAACCGATTGTTCAGCCTGACCGGTCATCCCGCCTTGACATGTCCCATGGGCGTCTCGACCCAATGCTTGCCCATGGCTTTGCAAATGGGCGCTGCCATGCACGGAGAGCGCCATTTGCTGCAGGTGGCCCATGCCGTGGAATCGGCCATCGGCTGGCGTTTGCCCGTTTTGCTGGATTGAGCCATGGACTTTGTGAACACCGAAGGCGTGCGCCTGCATTACGACCTTGTTGGCGACCAAGGCCCTTGGTTGGCGCTGGTCTCGGGCGGACGGCGCAGTGGGGCAGAATTTCTGCCCTTGGCGCGCCGCATCGCGGCCCGGGGATTTCGGGTGTTGCTGCACGATCGTCGCAACACCGGGGCTTCTCAGGTCTTGATCGCAGGCGATCGCGGTGAAGAAGACATCTGGGCCGATGACTGGGTGCAGCTGATGCAGCACCTGAATGCGGTGCCTGCGTTTTTGGGTGGTGGCTCTTCAGGGGCGCGGCTGGCCTTGCTCACCAGCTTGCGTCACCCCGAGGTGGTGCGTGGCTTGCTGCTGCTGCGCATCACGGGCGGCGCTTTCACAGCAGCCCGCTTGCCAGAGAACTATTACGGCCAGTTCATCCGTGCCGCAGAGCAAGGTGGCATGGCCGCCGTGTGTGCCACGCCCTATTACCAGGAACTGATCGCCGCCGATCCCAGCAACCTGGGCCGTCTGATGGGCATGGACCCCCAGCAATACACCGCCGTCATGCGCCACTGGCTTCAGATTTTTTTGCAAGGCCCGCGGGAACCTGTGCTGGGCATGACGACCGAGGCCCTGCAGGCCATTCGTGTGCCCGCCTGGTTGGTGCCCGGCAACGACAAAACCCATGTGTCCCGCCACGGCCGCGAAGCGGCGGCCCTGATCCCCGGCTGCGAACTGTTTGAGCTGCCGGTGGCGGACGAAGACGTGCCCGCTTTGCCGTTTTCTGCCTGGGCCGCACATGAAGAAACCCTGGCGACAGCCATGACCGATTTCATGGACCGCGTGGGCCATGATGAGCACTGAACCGATTTCCAAGGAGCCCATTGAATGTCCAACCCGATCAACCCGTCCATTCGCCGCGTCGTCACCGGTCACGACGACCAAGGCAGAGCCATCGTTGAAATCGACGAAGTCTGCAGCCGTTACCGCCAAGGCCGCCCCAACGGCTTTGTGTGCAACGTCTGGACCACCGACACCAACCCCGCCAACAACAACGGCCATGTGGACGCAGGCAGGCGTGAGGGCAAATTTTCGGTGATCGAGAACGGTACAGTGTTCCGCATCCTCGACTTCCATCCCGGGGTTCAGCAACGGGTGCACCGCACCGACTCGGTGGATTACATCGTGGTCATGTCGGGTGAAATCGACATGGAGCTGGAGTCCGGCGAGGAAGTCCACCTGAAGGCTGGCGACGTCATGGTGCAGCGCGGCACGGTGCACAACTGGATCAACCGGGGTACTGAAACCTGTGTGATGGCCGTGGTGCTGGTGCATGCACACCCGGTGGAGGCGGGGGGGCAAACGCTCAACGCCTTTGGTTGAGCGTGCTCTGAAGCGCCGTTCAGGCCTTCAGTGCGGAAACGGCGCAATGCCCGGTGCGGCGTTGTCCGGCAAGCTGCGGCGCGTGGTGTTCATGACCATGGCCAACAAACTGTAATAGCCGCAGTGCGCCGTCATGTCGATGACGCCTTGATCGCCAAACATTTGGTGTGCAGCCGCCCAGGTCACATCGCTCACCGATTGGTTGTGCAGCAGCTCTTGCAAGAAGTCGTAGACCACGGTCTCTTGGTCTGTCATGCGGGGCGGGCGGCGGCCTTCAGCAATCGCATCGCAGGTTTCTTCGCTGACGCCCGCCTTCATGGCAATCGGTTTGTGGATGTGCCATTCCACCGGTTGAGACCAGTGGCGAGCCACCACCAGAACGGCAAATTCCGAGTTGTGCAAACCCACGGTGTTGTCGTAACGCAGATACTCCCCCACTTTTTGCAAGCGGCGCATCAGCTCGGGGCTTCGCATCAAGGGAACAAACGGTCCGGAGAGCTTGCCCCGTGGACCGCTGACCAGTTCATCCACCGCCGCACGCTGGGCCTCGGTCATTTGTTCGCGGGGAATTTCGGGCAGGCGGTCTGTTTTGGGTGCGGTCATCGGTCTGTCTCTTGGGGGGTTGAAAGATCAAGTCTCAATTTATCACCGGACTTGGCGACGATCAGTCGTGTGCGGGATAGCCCGGGGGGGCCACAGCTGCACCCTGGATCTGGTGCCGCACAAAGGCCTCGGCCACCCAACCAGATCGCTTGGCTTCTTCGACAAACGCATTCAGGTGCTCGCGGGCCTGTGCGCTGCGTGTTGCAGGAATGCCCATGGCTTGGTGGATGACCATGAAGCGGCCGGGCAGCAGGCGCAGGCCCGGCAGGCGCATGGCGTCTGCCTGCAGTTGCTGCTTGACGCCTGCGGCCACATCGAGCTGCTCGGCCATGAACATGTCGACCACGGCGGGTGAGCTGGGTGCGCGCACGATGGTGGCGTGTTTCAGGTGCCGCGTGAGAAACAAATCGTACGCACTGCCCGCGCCTGCAGTCACGCGATGGCCGGCTTGGTCCACTTCATCGTTGTTTTGCAGGGGCGAGTCGTTGCGCACCATGTAGGCCCCTTCAATTTGCACATAGGGCGGTGAAAAATGCAGGCCCTCACCGCGCACCGGGTCGATGGCAAAAAAGCCAATGTCGGCCGCGTCAGAGCGAACGCACTGTACCGATTCATCGGCTTTTTTGAAGACACGCCATTCAATGCTCAAGCCCAGCTGTTTGGCCAATCTGCGCGATAGATCGGCTGAAATGCCGGAGGGCTCGCCCGACGCATCAAGCCTTGCCAGCACCGGGTTGCCCAGGTTGATGGCCACGCGCATGACGCCATGAGGCGCTAAAAGGTGGGTGAGTGAAGCTTGGATCGGGGTGTTCATGGACATTTGGGAGGTGGGCAGTGAAACACGTTAGCATCTTCAAAATCAAAGCCGTGCAAGTGGCTTACAGCATTTGTCTGGCCTAGGCTTTAGCCCAAGACCTTCAGCACTTCGCTCAAGTCGCGTCCCGTGTGGTGCGGTGCAGGGCCCATGGCCTCTGGCGGCAGGCCCTGACGGTTGACCCACAGTGTGGTGAAGCCAAACCAAGTGGCGCCCAGTGCATCCCAGGCATTGCTCGACACGAACAAAACATCGACTGGCTCAAACCCAAAGTGCTCAGTTACCAGATGGTAGCTCGTGGGCGTGGTCTTGAACTGGCGCACGCTGTCCACCGACAGCACGGCCCCCAGCAGCTCACTCATGCCCGCACTGTGCACAGCCGATTGCAGCATCTCAGGGCTGCCGTTCGACAAAATCGCTGTGGCCACGCCGCGTTGGCGCAAGGCTTGCAGCACACCCAGGTTTTCTGGGAAGGCTGTGAGTTGGGCGTATTGCGCCATCAGCGCGTCTTCATTCGGGCTGGTGTGCACCAAGCCCAAACGCGCCAGTGCATAGCGCAGCGCTGCGCGCGTGATGTCCCAAAACGACAGGTAATGCCGACTGCCTTGGGGGTTGGGGTCGCTCAGCGAGATCAGCCGCGTGTACTCAATTTGCTTGTCACGCCACAGCACCGACAGGGCCGCGCCTTGGCCGGGGTAAAGTTTTTCGGCCAGAGTGCCGATCGAATACACATCGAACAGTGTGCCGTAGGCATCAAACACGACGGCGCGAATGGGGGTTGTGGATGATGTCATGTTCAGACCAAGTGCCCGGTTTTCACCAAGATCAAGCAGCCCTCGCGGCTGAAGGGTTGGTGCTGGCTCATGTGCGGGCTGCGCAGCCAACTGCCTGTTGAGTAGTCGCCGTGTTCGTCAGAAAACACGCCCTCGACCACCAAAATTTCTTCGCCACCCCAATGCCGGTGCGGGTTGAAAAAAGTTTGTGGCGCCCAGCGCACCAAGGCGGTGTTTTGTGTCTCGAAGGTGTTCAGGGGCAAAACCTTCAGGCCCTCCACCAATCCCTGACGCCATTCACTGCGGTGTGTGTCGATGACCACGCGTTCGTTGTCGCGTGCGTCCAGGTGGCGCAGCTTCACAAACAGGGTGCAGCCCTCAGGAGAGGACGGTGCGTGCGCGCTGCCCACCGGGTTCTTGATGTAAGTGCCGGGACCGTAGATACCGTGCTCGTCATGCAAAGTGCCTTCGAGCACCAAAATTTCTTCACCGCCGCCATGCGTGTGGCTGGCAAAAGCCGAGCCGGGCGCGTAGCGCACGATGGACGTGGCGCGCGCCACTTCGCCCCCGTCGCGCTCGAGCATGCGGCGCGATACGCCCGATGCGGGTGAGTCCACCCAGTCGAGCGAGGGGCTGTGCACGATGCAGCGCTGGTTCAGGTCGGCGTTCAGTTTGATGGGGTGTGTGAGGTTTTCGGTGGTCATGTCGTTGGAGCAGTTCAGGTTTTCAGCAGAACCGGCTCGATGGCCTCGCCTTGCGCGTTGATGCGGCCGATGATGGCGGTGTGCGCGTAGCCTGCGGCCTTGAGTGCTTGCACACAAGCCGCAGCTTGCGCGGCAGGCACGCTGGCCAGCAGGCCGCCAGCGGTTTGAGGGTCAAACAACAGAGGGTAGCGGGGGTCATTGATGAACTCATCGGCGTTGCGCAGGGCACGGCGTAATCGCACATTGGCCGGCTGCAAGGAACTGACGATACCTGCCTGGACGCAGTCCACCGCGCCGTCCAGTAGGGGGAGTGCGCTCATGTTCAGCTCGGCATCCACGTTAGAGGGGCGTGTCATCTCCACCAAGTGGCCCAGCAGGCCAAAGCCGGTCAAATCGGTGCAGGCGGTGGCCCCGTGGGTGCGCAAAATCTCAGCGCCCCTTTGGTTGGACAGCACCATCGACTGCAGCGCCGCATGGATCCAGCGGCCTTTGGCGGCGAAGCGTGCGTGCGCCGCAAACAAGGTGCCTGTGCCAATCGGCTTGGTCAGCAGCAGCACATCGCCCG